>CANLGS010000105.1 GCA_947490035.1 Gemmataceae bacterium | reverse complement strand
TCCTCCCGTTGGCTTGCGAAGCCGGGAGCGGCTCAGAAGTCGCCTTTCTCGTTGCTTGCCGCAGGCGCGGCCCTTACACTCACTCTGCTGAATAACTCCTCCCCGCTCGCCACATTGGAGACCTCTCATGGCTGGTCATCTGACTCGCCGGCAGGCGCTCGTCGCCTCCGCCTCCGCCCTCGGCTACCTGCACCTCGCGCCGGCGGTTTCCGCCAAGCGCGTGTACCGCGCCAACGAAAAGCTCCGCGTCGGCGGCATCGGCGTCGGCGGTAAAGGTTCCAGCGACATCGACAACGCCGCCGCGCTGATGGAAGTCACGGTGCTGTGCGACATTGACGACAAGAAGAACGCCGACAAACTCAAGAAGTGGCCGAACGCGAAGACGTTCACCGACTTCCGCAAACTGTTCGACGACAAGGACGTGATGAAGAACGTGGACGCGTTCACCATCAGCACACCGGACCACAGCCACGCGCTGGCCGCGGTGCTCGCGATGCGGGCCGGCAAGCACGTCTACGTTCAGAAGCCGCTCACACACGACGTGTACGAGGCGCACCTGCTCCGCGCGGAAGCCAAGAAGAACAAAGTCTGCACGCAGATGGGCAACCAGGGCACCGCGGCCAACGGGCTGCGCCGCGCCGCCGAGTTGCTCCGCGCCGGCGAACTGGGCGACGTGACCGAGATCCACGTCTGGACCAACCGCCCGATTTGGCCGCAGGCTCCCGACGTGACGGCCGAGAAGCCGCCGAAGGCCGGACCGGTGCCCGCGGGCATCCACTGGGATGAGTTCCTCGCGGTCGCCCCGGACCGCGAATACGGCGCCGGGATGCACTCGTTCGCCTGGCGCGGGTACTGGGACTACGGCACCGGCGCCATCGGCGACATGGCGTGCCACACTGCGAACATGGCGTTCATGGGTCTGAACCTCGCCACCGTTCACCCGACGAAGGTGTCGGCCGAGGCTGGCGGCGTGAACACGCTGTCGTGCCCGAGTCACGCGCACGCCACCATCGAGTTCCCGAAACGCGACAAGATGGTGCCGGTCACCCTCCACTGGTACGAGGGCAAGAAGGACGGCAAGAAGATGCTGCCGTCCGAGGAACTGGTGAAGAAGGCCACCGAACTGTCCGGCAAGCCGCTGGTGAACAGCGGTTCGATCCTCGTCGGCTCGAAGGGCATCGCGTACTCGCCCGACGACTACGGCTCGAACGTGTTCTTCAGCACCGGGAAGAAGGCCGACGGCAGCACCAAACCCGAGACGATGGCGATCAACAACAAGGGCGACCAGGGCCAGAAGGACGAGTGGGTCGAGGCGATCAAGGCGAACAAGCCGGAACTGGCGCTGTCGAACTTCGAGTACGCGAGCCAACTGACCGCGGCGTTCCTGCTGGGCAACGTGGCGATCCGCACCGGCAAGTCGTTCACCTTCGACGGCGAGAAGTGCGCGGCCGACATCAAGGAAGCGGCCCCGTACCTCCGCCGCACGTACCGCAAGGGCTGGGATCTGATCGGCTACAACGCGTGAGGTTTGAATGTGGTCCGGTCACTCCGTGACCGGTCTTCTGTGGCACAGGCTTCCAGCCTGTGATTCTGTTTGAATCACAGGCTGGAAGCCTGTGCCACAAGACGGAAGACCAAACGCAAACGCCCGCCGGGTTTCCCGGCGGGCGTCGTGCATTTCACGTGCTTGATGTTACTTCGGCGGGGCGGCCGGGGTGGTGGTCCCGGCGGGCGGCGCCTGCACTGGCGCCGGGTTAGCCGGCGCCGGGTCGGCCTTCTGGGGCACGTCCGGCATGGCCGGCAGAACAACGCCAGGGACGCCCACCCCGCCGCCGATCACCGGCGGCCCGATGATGCCGGGCAGCGGGATCGCCCTGTCGAACCCGCCGTTGGGGAACGGGAACACCGGGTTGCCCGGCGTCGGCTGCGTCGGCCCGTCGGAACTCGGGCGCAACTTCTCGGCCCGATCCGCGGTGGTCACGAACAGCACGTTGCTCATCCGCACCGCGCCCAGGTCCGCGACCTCGGCCAGCAGGCGCACGGCCGTTTCCAGCGGCACGTCTTCGAGCTTCAGCGTGACCGCCGCGTTCGCCTTGTCCTTCAGTCGCGGGTCGATGACGACGTTCGCGCCGGTGTCGGCGGCGAGTTGCTTGACGGCCGCGGCGAACGCGGTGCCGTCGCAGTCCACGCTCACGCGCTGGCGGAGCTGCTTGGTGGTCAGCCCCTCTTCGGTCGAGATGTACAGCCCGTCCTTCGTCAGCCCGCACTTCAGGTTGAACGGGGCGAGCACTTGCCGCAGCCCGTCCTTCATCTTGACGCCCTTCAGCGCGACGGTGACGGTCGGCTGGTTCGGGTCGAGGCCGAACTGGTAGACCATCGGGTCGATGGTCACTTCGACCTTGGACTTGTCCTTGAGGTCGCCGATGACCTCGTTGAGGGACTTGCCCTGGTAGTTCATGTCCGCGACTTCGTCGAGCGCTTTGCGCGCCGCGTCCATCGGGGAGGCGTTCTTGGCGGGCACCACGGGCGCGGGGGCCGCCCCACTCGCGAGGGGAGTGATCGCGGGTGCTGCCGCGAACACGGCGACGGCGAACATCCGACACAGGATCGAGCGCATTAACACGGCTCCACAGATGTGACGGCCGCGGGCGTACCGGGGCCGGAACGAACACACGCATCCTACCAGACGACGCCAACCGCGACCGGGATTGGTTCCCTCTTGTGGCACAGACATTCCTGTCTGTGTCCGTCGGGCCGGAGCACAGACAGGAATGTCTGTGCCACAAGAACAGGCCACTCACGGCGCGGGCGGGGCCGGCGGCTTGGCCGGGGCTTCCCGCAACTTCTCCACTTCGATCTTCTGCCGCTCCTTGTCCAGCTTCTCGTTGAACATCTCGTTCGCCTGATCCTTGCTCGTAATCAAGAAGGCGTTGCCTTTCCGCACGACGCGCAGGTCGCACTGGATCGCGAGCAGTTCGATCGCTTTGTCGGCCGGCACGTTGAGCAACCGGGCCGTGACGAACCCGGTCTTGGCGTCGCCGGCCTGCGGCGCGACGATCACCGTCAGGTCGTACATCTCCGCGATCTTCGCAACCGCCTCGTTAAGCGGCTTCTCCTTGACGACCGCCGACACCAGCGGTTCTTTCAGTCGCGAGACGCCGCTATCGCCGTCCGGACCGCCGCTGCCCGCGTTGGTGGCCGACTTCGTCACCTTCGCGGCGTGTGCCACCGTAACGATTTCGATTCCCCCGTTCTTCACGAGGTACGTTGCGCCCATGCTTTCCAGCGTTACTGTCAGAAACTGGTGCATGGTCACACCGCGCAACTGCGTGGCCGCGAGTTTGGGCTTTGCCTCTTTGATGTTCTCGACGCCGCCCTGTCTGAAACTCTCCTCGTTGATGACGAACGTCGGGGTGTACTTCTTGGAGAGTACCTGAAGCAGTTCAAACAGCGGAGTCCCGTTCAGATCCTTGTCGCCGAAATCGACTTCGATGTCCGTGAGGACCGAGAGCAGCCGTTCCGTCGGGTCCGCCTTCTTCGCGGGTTTGGGATCATCGGCGAAGACGGGTGCGGCGGTCAACGCCAACCCGCACACGGCCACGAGCCACGCGAGCCTGAACATGGGGAAGCCTCTGAGACGTGATGCGATCCGCACCTCTAACGTAAAGGAAGTGGTCGCCGTTGGCGCCGTTGCGTGAAAGGCGAGTGGGGGGCGTAAGCCCCCTGATGCTTCGCACAGCGAACGACGCTGCGAAACATCAGGGGGCTTACGCCCCCCGCTCGCCTTCGTCACTTACGGCCGCGGGGCCATCTTCTCCACGAACAACTTGCCGCCGTTGGTCTTGTATACCGCCAGCAGCGGCGGGTTGGCCTTCAGCAACTCGTGGTACCGGTTCTGGACGACCGGATCCCAATCGGCGGCCGGGATCTGCTTCTCGATGTCCGCGATCTGCTTGCCCACCTTGTCGTAGGTCAGTTGGATTTTGTCCGGCGTTTGCCCCTTGAGCAGTTGCTGGTTCGCGGCCACGCTGACGCGCTGCACCTCGAAGAAAGCGTCGGCGAACGAGTTGCGAGCGGCGGACACTTGCGTGAGTTGCTCCGCGCTGGAGTGGAACCAGTCTACCGGCCCCGCGAGCTGGTGAAGTTTCGCCGCGATCTTATTCATCTGCTCGGCGGTCATTTCCTTCGGCACCTGCGGCAGCGTGGTGATCTTGTTGCGGTACATCCCGAACAGCACGCCCCACTCTTGGAGGGCGGCGCCCCAATCGAGTTTGGCCTTCTTCGGGTCCACCTCGGCCGCGCCCTTCGCCTCGTACAGGTGCGCCATCGCCTGCCGGAAGTACAACCGGCCCGAACCCCAACCGGGCTTCATCGGTTCGCCGACGATGCTCTTGAGCAGCTTCTCGGCTTCGGCAAACTGCTTCAACTCGATCTGAGCCTTCGCGATGACGTACTGCGCCAGCGCGTGGTCGCGAATCTGGTTCAGCAGTTTGCCGCGATCGGCCTCCGGGAACTCGTCCGTCTTCTTTTTGTCCCAGTCCGGGTAGGTGGGCGCCGGCACCTTCTTGGCGGTTTCGATCGCCTCGGCGTTCTTGCCAATCGACTGGAGCGTCTGGGCGATGAACAGCAGCGACGGCACGGACAGCGTCTTCACGCTGCGGATTTTGTCGAGCAGGATGCCGAGTCCGACGCCGAGGTTCTTGGCTTCGGCGGCCTTGCCCTCCTTCTCGCGGGCCACCATGAGCGCGGCCAGTTCGCGGCCGACCGGTTCGAGCAGCGGCAGGCTGTCGTCAATGGTGCCGCCGGCCTTGACCATGAGGTCGAGCAGTTTCGAGGCCTCGGCCGACTTGCCCTGGCGCACCTGGACGCGGAACCCGGCCAGGATCACATCCACGCGGCCCTTGTCGATATTGGCGGCGAGGCCGGCAATCTTGGCCTTCTGCACGGACTCGGCGTCGCCGGCGGCGCCGCCGGCGGCCCACTCGCGCAACTCCGCGGTAATGAGCGGACCGCCCGCGCTCACCTGCTCGAGGGTGGGTTGGATCAGTTCCAGCGCGCCGTCGAACTGGCCGTTGTTGGTCATCGCGCGGGCGCGGAGGTAGAGGGCGCGGGTGTAGGCGTCCAGCGCCAGGAAGTGCATCTCCATGCCGTCCATGTTGAGCTTCTTGACGGGCGCCTTCGGGTCGATCAGCATGGACTCGAATTCGGACACCTCGGCGACAATCAGGCCGGACAGGTGCAGCGCCTGGTTGAACCCGAGGTTGACGCGTTCGGTCTCCATGTCGGCGCGATCCTGCGCGAACATCATGGACGCCAGCCGGCACCGCGCCGACAGGTAGCTGCGAACCTCATCCGCCGACGCGACGCTCACCGGCTTGGGCACCTTCGCCAGGTCGCTCGTGGCCCGGCGGAACAGTCGCGCCTTGTCTTCCTTGGACAACGGCGAGTCGAGCGGGGTGACGAGTTGCGCCACGACGTACCCCTGGAGGAGCCGCGCGTTGGTGAGCTGCGCGTAGCTCGGGCGCAGTTTCACCAGCACGTTGAACGCCTCCAGGAACATCTTGTCCTCGACGAGCATGCTGGCGAGCCGGTGGCGGGCCGAGTCGGTGGCGTTGTCGTTGGGGTACTTGTCGTCGAGGAACCGGGCCAGCGTGGCGGCCCGTTCGCGGTCGGCTTGGCGGGCGGCGCGGGCCGCCTCGGGGTCGTCGCCCTTGATCGCCCGGCTCGCGGAGACGTACCCGTTGACGCCGAGCAGCCCGGCGATGGCCGCCTTGCCGCCGGTGCTCTTGATCGTGCGCGACACGAACTCGCCGAGCACCGCGGCCTGGTAGAACTGCTCGTTCTGCTGGTAGAAGTAGATGAGCCGCAGTTGCACGTCGATCACGTCGGGGGCGTGGTCTTGCGGGGTCGCCAGTTCGCGGGCGCGCTCCAGCAGGCCGATGACCCGCTGCCGGGCGACCTTGATCTCGGCCTTCGCCTCGGCGATCTTCGCCTCCTCCGGCTTCTCGGCGGCGGCGAGTTTGGCCTCCTTCGACTCGGCCGCGAACAGCTTGCCCAGTTGGATGAGCGACGCCATCTGCGCCTTCTCGAACGTCGCGTAGGCGAGCGGGTTCTGGTCGGCGTCGCCGAGCAGCTTGCGCACGACGGTCATGCGGTTGCGGGACGCGCGGAGGGTGTACTCGTGGTCCGACTGGGCCAGCTCGCGGTAGAGCTTCTCCGCATCCTCCAGCCACTTCCGCGCGTCCGCGCTGAGCGCGAGGGGCTTGGCCGGCTCTTTCGGGTTGATGGTGGACACGTCGGCCTGGTACTGAAGGGTGCGGGCCAGGAAGTAGCGGACCGCGAACACCTCGGGCGTCGGCTTGCGCGCGTTCCCGAACAGGTTCAGCCAGCCGCGCATCTCCTTGACGCTGTCGTCGATCTTCTTCTTGTCGTTCGCGCCGAGCGCGGCGCGGGCGTTGCGGCGCAGCTGGAAGAACCGGGCCAGCCGCTTGCCGTCCTCGGCCTCCAGCATGGTGGACCGCAGGACGAGTGCGACCTCGGCGGCGGCGGCCGGGAAGTCGTTCTGCTCGTAGGTGACCTCCGCGACCCACGCGCGGGCGACCCACGCGGCCCGGCTCGTGGACGGCCCCTTGCCCAGTTTGAGGAACACCTCCTTCGCCTTCTCGAGGAACTTGTTCCGCAGCTCCTTGTCGGCCCCGCTCACCACGTCGTCAGGCATGAACGTCTCGGCGATGCTGAACTGGTTGATGCCGCTGGCGAGTTCGGCCTCGAACGCCTCGCGCTCCAGGTTCCGCCGCACGGCGAACGGGAGTGTCTTGTCTTCGAGTTTGACTCGCAACTTCTCGGACGCCTCGGTGAACAGCTTGGAGGCGCCCAGGAACCGCGGCTGGGCCTTCTTCGCCTCGGCGAACTGCTTCTCCGCCAGCGGCGGCCGCTCCGGGTCGCCCAGCGGCGGGACGTCCATCTTCCGCGCCCGGCTCAGGAGTTCCTTCGCGTCGAGCGACATGAGTTTGGCGGTGGTCAGCAGCCCCTCGATCGCGCGCGGGTGGTTCGGGTAGGTGGACACGAACGCGTTCAGCCCCTCCTTCGCCTCGGCGATCATGCCCAGCCGCGTGCCCTCGTCCGGCTCGTCTTCGCTCGCATCAAGCAAACACTTGGCGCGCTCCAGCAGGAGCGCCGCCTTGTCATCGGGCGAGGTCAGCTTGCTCTCGACGTCCTTGAGGTACTCCATCGCGAGATCGACCTGCCCGTTCTCGCGCAGCCCGCGGACCAGTTCGAGCGGCGACGGCGGCTGGGCCGCGACCGGCCCGGCGGACAGTGCCAACAGCGCGACGACACTCGGCCAGGTGAAGGTGTAAACGCGGAACGACATGACGGCTCCCAGTTCGCCAGGTGCGAATGCGACGACGTGAACCTACCGGTTCGGACGCCCGAGCGCCCGGTTTAGTTCCCTGACGTGAATTCTGACGTGGTTGGCGCCGGAGTCAAGTGCCCGCTTCGCAAGCGGGGCGAGTTGTGGTGTGAGCGATTGTCATTCACCCTGTAGCGAACGCTCCAGGTTCGCCCAACTATCGATCGCCCCAGAGCGGAGAAGAGAAGAGCCGCAGATGACGCAGACGGACGCAGATAAAAGGCAGAAGGCTGTTTCAAAGAAGATTTCTCTTGGTCATATCTGCGTTCGTCTGCGTCATCCGCGGCTCTCCTCTTCTCCGCTGTTTCATGATTCACATTGGTGTCACGCGGCGGCGGATGCGTCGTCGGCGCCGTCGCCGGCCAGCCGGTGCGCGCCGCAGATGCCGCGCTTCGACGTGCGGATGAACTCGACCAGCTCCTGAATCGCGGGGAACTCGCCCACCTCCGCTTCGATCCTGAGCAGTGCCGCCGAAAGCGGCAGCGCCGGTCGCGTCAGGTAGATGATGCGATACGCCTTGCGGATCGCCATGCGCTCCGCCGGCGGGATGCCGGCCCGCTTCATGCCCACGAGGTTCAGCCCGCGCACGTAGTTCACGTCCTGCATCACCCAGAACGGCGGGATGTCCTTGCTCGACGCGGACGCGCCGCTGAGGAACGCGAGCCGCCCGACGCGGCAGAACTGGTGGACGGCCGAGTTGCCGCTGATGAACGCCCGGTCGCCGACGGTGACGTGCCCGCCGATGAGCGCCGCGTTCGCGAAGATGACCTCGTTGCCGACGACGCAGTCGTGCGCGACGTGGCTTCCGGCCATGAAGAAGTTGCGGTGCCCGATGCGCGTGACGCCGGTGCCCGGCCCGGCGCCGACCGGCATCCCGCGGTGAACGGTGACGTGTTCGCGGAACGTGTTCCCGTCGCCGATCTCGACGCAGGTGACTTCGCCCTTGTAGCCGAGGTGCTGTGGCGGGCCGCCGAGGACGGTGCCGGTGCCGATATCGTTGTTGGCGCCGACCGTGAGCGGCCCGATCAGGTGCGCGTGCGGGCCGACGACGCAGCCGGGGCCGAGCGTGACCGGCCCTTCGATCACCGAGAACGGCCCGACCTTCACGTCGGCCGGCAGGTTCGCGTCGGCGGAGATAAGGGCCGTGGTGTGAGCGTATGGCAGCGCGGGGCGCGTCATTGGCGGCATCCTTGGTCGTCGGAACGCAGCTTTCCAGGGGTCGTCCAATACGCCATTCCCCGCCGTCGCACCAGAGCAGTTTGGGTGCAGAACCTACCCCCCGGCGGTGAACCGCGACCGTAAGGGAGCGGGTGGTCCTTAGCACCCGCTCCCTTGCGGTCGCGGTTCACCACGAACTGGTTACGTTCCTCTGCTTGAATCGGGCGCGGGCGCGGGGATAATTGCACGGTGGCGCCCGATCTCCGAGGTTCCGGTATGGCCGGTGGTTTCCGCTGCTCGCTCGGCCACGCCTGGCTGTCCCTCGACGGGCCGCAGGCTACTGCTTTGCACGACTCATTTTCTCTGGTGGGTTGAAGGGTGGTCTTTGTGTTGTTGCTTGGCTTGTTGGAGGAGTTTGTGAACTGAGGTGTGTGCCCCGGACT
>CANLGS010000104.1 GCA_947490035.1 Gemmataceae bacterium | reverse complement strand
TGGCACAGACATTCCTGTCTGTGTGCTTCGAGGGGTCAACCGCACAGACAGGAATGTCTGTGCCACCAAGACCAAAACAGAAGACCGGTCGCGGAGTGACCGGACCACATCAAGACTTCGGCGTCAGCAACTCGTGCATGCCGAAGCCGAGCGCGGTCGCGGCGGCGGCGCTCAGGAGCAGGACGAGGAAGCCCCAACGCCGCGTCGCCTTGATCTGCCACCACATGAAGAGGCCGGACACGCCCCAGAACACCATCACGAAGGACATCGCATCGACCACGACCGCCCAGAACCACTTCGCGTTCTGGCTTCCGGGGAACCCGTGCGCGAGGTGCAGGCGCGTGAGGAACCGGCGGGCCGAGAGTTCGTCGGGCGGCGGTGCGGAGTCGGCCGGGCTGCCGCTCACGGTGCCGGTCATCGCGTTGTAGGTGACGCGCCACGTCTTCGCGCCGTCGTGCATGTGGAAGCTCAGGTCCGGCACGCTCGTCACGGTCACGTCGCCGGCCGGGAAGCCGGTGCGCGCTAGCACGACCGGCACGGCTTCCTTCACGCGCTCGTGCAGTGGCGAATCGAGTGGAAACGCGTTCGGCGCGTGCGTGTGAGTCGGTGCGTCACCCATGGGCGCGCCCTTCTCGCCGCGCCCGGCCTTACCACCGCCCTTCGGCGCGCCCTTGGCGGCACCGATCGCGAACGGGGCGGGTTCTTCCGCCTTCGCGGGCGGTGTTGTGGCCTTCGAGCGCACCGTGCCGCCGGGGTTGGTCACGTCGAACAGGACGCTCACGTCCTGGCCGTCGGCCTTCACCGTGGCGAACGCGAACTCGCGGGTGTACTTCGCCTTCTCCGACTCGACGATCGCGTACTTCGCGCCGTCCTTCGCGCGCTCGTTGAGCGCCGCGACCACCTGTTCCGCGATCGCGCCCGGCGCGGGCGGCGCTTCCATCGGTGTGCCGACCAACTCGCCCTTGCCGAACGACGCGGTCGGCGCGTCGCTGAACGCGGTCGGGTGGTTGAACAGGAAGCCGGTGATGCCGTACAGCACGGCCCACGGCAGCAGGAACAGCCCGAAGTACAGGTGCGCGCGGCGGACGGCGTGC
Source organism: Gemmataceae bacterium (assembly GCA_947490035.1). Classification (GTDB taxonomy): domain Bacteria; phylum Planctomycetota; class Planctomycetia; order Gemmatales; family Gemmataceae; genus Gemmata. Next base: position 7,927 of record CANLGS010000104.1, on the reverse strand, counting down.
ATGGCACGCTTGCGCAGCGGGCGCTCAGGTTCCTGGCGAGCGGGGGGCGTCGGCCCCCCGAGTTCTGGTTCGGCAACGCTCATGGTGGTTCCGCGTTAGAAGTCGTTTCCGAGAACCTCGCCGCCCGCGCGTGTGCCCAGCGCACGCCACGTCGTTTGCGAGACGCTGTTGTTCACGAAACGAACCGAGCCGTCCATCAGCAAGGTGTTCACGCCGTTCGAGTGGTAACTGCGCGAGGTGATCGCCGCGTAGGTGACCTGGTCGGTCGTCTTTCCTTCGCGGCTGCTGTTGAAGTCGATGTCGTAGGCGGTCCCGCCGGTCGTGTGCGGCACCTTGGTGTTCGGCGGGAACGTCGTGGTGACGCCGCTCTGGTGGACGCGCGCGTCCACCCACTCGGTGTGGCCGCTGTCGGTCTTGAAACTGCCCCCGAAACCGCTGACCGCGTTCGGGTCGGTCGGGCCCGCCGCGGGCGCGGCGTTGCCGTCGCGCAGGTACGGCGTGTACGCCTTCACCTCGGCCATGCCGAGCGTGTTACTCAAGCCGTCGGAGAAGTCGGCGTGGCGGAACCGGGCGCTCACCCCGAACGCGCCGTCGCCGGTCCGCCCGGTGGTCGGGTTCCACACCATCCAGGTGCCCGCGTTCGCCCCGTAGTTGAGCGGGTAATGGGTGAGCGCGCCGTCCGGCCGCGCCCGATCGTTCACCTCGCTGGGGCAGATCAGGGTCGGGACTCGCACTTGCGTGACCGCCGGGTTGGTCGCGTAGGAGTTCGAGAAGTCGATCAACTTTTGGAGGCTCTCCTGCTCGACGTAAGGGAGCAACCGCGCCGGCACGCTCCAGCGGTCGGCGGTGGCCGCGAACGGGTAGTCGCCGAGCGACGGGTAGTGGTCGAGCGTGCCCTCGTGGTTGTGCAGCGCCAGCCCCCACTGCTTCAAATTGTTCTGGCACTTCATCCGCGCCGCGACCTCGCGCACCTTCTGCACGGCGGGCAGCAGCAGCCCGATCAGCACCGCGATGATCGCGACGACGACCAGCAACTCGATCAGCGTGAAGCCCTTCTTTGCGCGCATGGCGGCGCTCCTGTTTCGGGTGTGAACCGGAGGGATAAGGAGCTGCGTTGCGGCGGATGGTGAGCGACCGGCGAGCCGGGGGTGTGAACCCCGGGAGTTCCAATGTGGTCGCGTCCCGAGCGGTGGCGGAGCAAGCTCAATGTTGTGCCGACCGCGACGGCCACGGTCGGCACACCGCAAATCTTGTTGAGACAAATTCTCAACAAGATGGCTTTACATTAGCGGCACATCGAGTACTGTCAACACCTGAAGCGAAAAAAAATCGCACTGGCGCACTGCTGCATCCTCTCGCACATCGGCGAGATGCTGGGAACTCTGATGAAACAGTGTCTCATTATCGCCGAGAGGAAGAGGCCGCCGATGAACGACGCGGAACCGGAAGAAGACGACCGCGAAGCCGCGAACGGCGACGGCCCCGCGCGCACCATCAAGGCGGACGAGTTGTTCGCGGGCAAGCGGGAGGTGTGGATCGACCTCGACGGCGTGCGCTACCGCTTGCGCATCACCCGCCGCGGGAAATTGATCCTACAGAAGTAAGAAAGAGAAGAGCCGCAGATGACGCGGACTTCGTCGCAGATGAAATCAGATAAGAGCAGATTGTGTTTAATCTGATTTCATCTGCGCCGAAGTCCGCGTCATCAGCGGGCCATTCTTCGCTTACTTCTTCTTCGCGGTGACGACGCGCGGGTTCTTGCCCATGTCCTTGAGTGTCGGGCCGAGTTCCAGTTCCGGCCGTTCGGCCAGGATACTCCGCACCGCGTCGTCCTGCTTCCAACCGATTTCAAGTAGCAGCGAGCCGCCGGGTTTGAGGAACGGTCCGACGCCGGCCGCGATGCGCCGGTAGTACGCCAGGCCGTCTGGTCCGCCGTCGAGCGCCTGCCGCGGTTCGTGGTCGCGCACTTCCGGCGCGAGGTCCGCGAACTCCGACTGCGCGATGTACGGCGGGTTGCTCACCACCATGTCGAACTGTGTGCTTGGCAGTGGCGCGAAGAGATCACCTTGCAGGAACGTCATGCGGTCCGCGACGCCGTGCTTCGCGGCGTTCCGCTTCGCCACCGCGAGCGCGTCGGGCGAGATATCCGTGGCGGTGACGTGGGCGTCTTTCTTCCAGTGCGCGAGACTGATCGCGATGCACCCCGACCCGGTGCCGATGTCGAGTACCGTTGGCGCGGTGAGTGGCTTCAAGCGGTTGATCGCTTCGACCACCAGCGTTTCGGTATCGGGCCGCGGCACGAGAACGCCGGGATCGACCTCGAACGTGAGCAGGTAGAAGTCGCGTGAACCGACGAGGTACGCGACCGGCCACCCGTCCCCGCGGCGCTTGATTAGCTCCTTGAACTTCGCGCGCTCGGCGTCGGTGGGTTCCTCCTCGAACCGCATGATGAGGTCCGTGCGCGTCGTTTGAAGGACGTGGGCGAGGAGCAGTTCCGCTTCGCGCTTGGCCGCCTCGATGCCCTTCTCTTTGAAGTGGGTCGTCGTCCACGCGAGGAGTTCTTTGATCGTCCAGACTTTCGGCGGCGGTGCGGGCGGCATGAGTGTCCGTTCTCGTTGGTGCGCGCGCGCAGCGGAGTGCGGGTATTATCGCGAATGCCGCGTTCGCGAAACAGAGTAGTTGCGGAGTGGTCGCGGGTCGCGTAGAACTGCGTGCGTCGGTTATGCGTGCGTTTAGCTCGTGCTTTGCACAAGGGCGATGTTGCGTCGCCAGAGCGCTTGCCTGGCTATGCGTCGCGGGGAAGGCTGTTCCAGCACCGCTTTCGGCCGGCAAACTGAAAAGACAGGCCGGGTCTGGAACAACCTCACCGATCGCGGTTCCCGGCCTCTCTTTTCAGTTTGCCGGCCGGCGGTGCCGTGAGCCTTCCGCGCCACAGGTCTTGAAGTAGACGCGGCACGACCGACAGCGAAAGCCCCGGCGCGAGCCGGGGCTTTCGTCTTGCCTGCTCTTGGCGAGCGGGGGGCGTAAGCCCCCTGTTAGACCTCAACGCGCTCGTGATGTTGAGGTCTAACAGGGGGCTTACGCCCCCCGCTCGCCTTCAGATTACTTCCCCTTCCGCAACGCTCTTCCAGGCATCGCGTCGGTGTGCTTGCCCTTATCCAACACCACCTGCCCGTTCACGATCACGAACTCGATGCCGTCGTTGTACGCGAACGGCGCGGTGTACGTGGACTTGTCAATCACCTTGTCCGCGTCGAAGAGCGTCACGTCCGCGAACGCGCCGGCGCGGAGCGTGCCGCGGTCCACTAACCCAACCTTCGCGGCGTTCAGCGAGGTCATTTTGCGGACCGCGTCTTCGAGCTTCAGCACCCCGCGGTCGCGAACGTACACGCCGAGGACGCGCGGGAACGTGCCGAAGTTTCGCGGGTGCGGGTTGCCGCGCTTCAGCGCGCCGTCGGTCGCGTAAGCACTGCCGTCGGAGCCGATGGAGCACCACGGTTGTTGCATCGCGAGGTTCATGTCCTTCTCGTCGTGGTGCGCGAACACCGTCGGCACCGAACCGCCCTGTTCAATCAAGATGTCGAGGAAGATGTCGAGCGGGTCCGGTGTCGGCGTCTTGCCTTTCGACTTCGCTTCGATGACGCGATCCATCGTCAAGCCTTCGTAGGTGCCGCGACCGCTGACGAGCATACGCGACCAGTCGCCGCCGACGGCGGTGTAGTGGTTGTACCACCCCGGCACGCCGTCCTTGATGTCCTTCTTGAGGCGCTCGCGGTGCTTCGGGTCTTTCAACCGCTCCATGAGTTTGGTAAGCCCGCCTTCGTGCGCCCACGGCGGGATGATGCTCGACAGGTTGTTGTTGCCGCGCGTGTACGGGTACACGTTCGCCTGTACGTTCACGCCGCGCTTGCGTGCATCTTCGATGAGTGCGATCACGTCCTTCATCTTGCCCCACAGCTTCTCGTCCGCGATCTTGAGGTGAATGATGTCCACCGGCACGCCGGCCTTTTCGCCGATCTCGATCGTCTCTTTGATGGCGTCGAGAACGCCGATCCCCTCCGTGCGGATGTGCGACGAGTAAATCCCGCCGTGCTTCTTCACCACCTTGCACAACTCCACGAGGTCGTCGGTCGTCGCGAGCGAACCGGGCGGCATCATCATGTACGTCGAAAGCCCGAGCGCGCCGTCTTTCATTGCCTCCTGGACGAGCTGTTTCATCTCATCGAGTTGCTTCGCGGTGGGGCGCGCGTGCGACTTGCCCATCACGCATTCCCAGACGTTATCCAGGCCGACGTAACTCGCGACGTTCACGCTCACGCCTACCTTGTCGATGGTGTCGAGGTAGCCGCCGAGCGTGGCCCACGTGAGTTCCTTCCCGCGCGCGGTGAACTTGCGCGCCGCGAGTTGCCCCTTCAGCGGCCCGGCGGAGCGACCTTCGCCGAGAATCTCCGTCGTCACGCCCTGGCGAATCTTGCTCTGCGCGTGGCCGTCTTCGAGAACCAAATCGTCGGAGTGCGAATGAATGTCGATGAAGCCGGGCGCGACGACCAAACCCTTCGCGTCGATGGTGCGCTTCGCCTTGCCATCAGGTACGCGGCCGACGGCAACGATCTTGTCGCCGACGATCGCAACGTCGCCGTGGAACCACGGGTTGCCGGTGCCGTCGATGATGCGCCCGTTCTTGATGACGAGGTCGTACTCCGGTTCCGCTGCGCGGGCCGGGAGCGCGAGCAGGGATGCGACGAGTGCGAGTGCGCACGGGAGGAGCGAGAGGAGGAGTTTCACGGGAGCCTCGCGAGCGAAGAGGGGTAGATGTGATTGTAGTCATCACGCTCCGCGTGATGAGCGCCCCGTAGCGGACGGATGCCGGCGCGCGGTATGGTGGAGGCATGACAGAACAGGAATGGCTGACGAGTGCCGACCCGCGTGAGATGCTCGGGCCGATTCCCGAGCGGGAAAACAAGCGCAAACTGCGGCTGTTCGCGTGCGCGTGCTGTCGGCAGGTGTTGAACCCGTTCGTGCCGCCGTTCGTCATCCGCGCCGTGACGGCGGCCGAGGCTTTCGCCGACGGTGAGATTAGCGGCGACGCGCTGGCTCGCGTTCGGGAGGTTGTGGGGGAAGCCGCAATCGCTGCGGACCGCGACGGCGCGCACGGCGGAACCCAATACTTTCGTGAACTTCTCGGGGCGTGCCTGTCGGCCTGCTGTCAATCCGTGGGTGTCGCGGAACTGGCCCAAGACACCGCCCACGTGACCGCATCCGCCGCGGGCGACGGCCCGTTGCGCGAAGGGCTGCGTGTAGTCCGGATTGAGGACCGGCCGCCCGAGTTCTTCGCGGAACTCGCGCTTCAGGCCGACCTCGTGCGCGACATCTTCGGCAATCCCTTTCAGTCGGTCAGAATCGAACTCGAATGGCTCACGGAAACCGTTCTCGCGCTGGCGCGTCAGATGTACGAGTCGCGCGACTTCGGTGCGATGTCGATCCTCGCCGATGCACTTCAAGATGCCGGGTGCGACGACGAAGACATCCTCGGCCACTGTCGCCTTCCGCGCGAACACGCGCGCGGGTGCTGGGTGGTGGATTTGCTGCTGGGGAAGGTGTAACGTGGTGGCGCCCCTCCGGGTCGCACGCTAAACTGCGTTCGCATTCGCGCTCTGCTCCTCGTAAAGTGCGCCTCACCGTCACAACTGGAAACCACATGCCCACCCATCCCACAACCACCCGCCGCGCCGTTCTTCTCGGTGCCGCCGCGCTTGCGCCGCTGGCGGTTTCGAGTGCCGCGGCTGCCGCGCCCGAACCGGCGAAGGTGTACCGCATCGGCGTCATCTCCGCGACCATCAAGGGCAAGCCGCAACCGCGGAACGGGCACACGTGGCACTTCGCGCAGTACCTCCACCCGGAATGCGACCTCGCGGCGATCAAGAAGTACCTCGACCCCGGCTCCGCGGAGATGTTCCGCAAGTACAACCGCAACCCGAAGTTCACCTTCGACCAACTGCCGTTCCCCGATACGAAGATCACGCACTACTACGACGCGGACGCGAGCGTCATTCCGCCGTACCTCGAAGCGTTCCCCGGCGTGAAGGCCGCGAAGTCACTGGAGGAACTCGTTGAGAACGTGGACGCGGTGTGGCTCGGCGACGCGAGCGGCTTTGGCGACGACCACTTCGACCTGATCGCGCCCGCGCTGAAGAAGGGGCTGCCGACGTTCTGCGACAAGCCCATCGGCGGCTCGGTCGCGGGCACGAAGAAGATTCTGGAGTTCGCGAAGAAGCACAACGCGCCCATCATGTCGAGCAGCCTGTTCCGGCACCATCAGGGGATGGAAGCCGCCGTCCGCAAGCGCGACGCGGGCGAGTTCGGGCCGATTCAGTACGTGATCGCGGGCGTGCAGGGCGGGTACTCGGCCGACCGCTGGATCGTGTACGGCCAACATCCCGCGTGGGCGGTGGTCACGCTGCTCGGCGCCGGCGCGCAGGCGGTGAGCATGTACGCGCGCGAGGACACGTGTCACGCGCTGGTGACGTACCCGGACCGGATGCCGGCGGAGATCTGGTTCGGGCGGCCGAACGAGCAGTGGGAGTACAACCACACCGCCGTGTTCTTCCAGAAGAAGCGGTTCGAGTTCACGCCGTCGATCGAAGGCGATTTCTGGTACGGCCACCACTACGAGATGTTCCGGCTGGCCGCGACCTTCCGCGAGATGGTGAAGACGAAGAAGGAGCCGATCCCGCACGCGGAGATCGTCGCGGTCACGGCCATCGTCCACGCCGCGGCAAAGTCGCTCAAGGAGAAGAGCCGGCTCGTGGAACTGAGCGAGGTGGAGTGAACAGGGCGGAGGTGCCCGCGCCTCCGTAAGGCGCGGGCGTCACTTCGCGCCCGGCTTCACCACGAACGGTTCCTTGCCCGACTGGTACTGCCCCTGAAAACTGGTGAAGTCTTTGCCCGTGTACTCTTTCACCTCGCCCTTGATGCGCTTGTACGACGGCTCCTTGTCGTCCTGCTTGTAGGCGTTGAACCCTTGCACCGGCCCTTTCTTGCCGTTCGGCAGGATGCCAGCCCGGTAGATGACCGGCGCGTCGGTGCCCACCAACTCCTGTGCGGTGTTGCCAAACTGGATTACTCCGGCCACCGTCGCGCCCTTCTCCACTTTCACCACCCAGCGCGTTTGGGTGGATGCGGAAGTCACCAGCACGACCGGCTTGCCGGGTTGCACGGTGACGTGGACGGTGTGGTAATCAACGGGCGTTTCGGCGAGAAAGTCGGCGAATACCAACGAGAGCAGCTCGCGATTCATGCGCTCGGTTTGGAACACGGTCCGCTTGTCGCCAAGAGCTACGAACTCCTTGAGGCCCTTGGTCAACTCGACCTTCGCGAACGCATCCTTGTCGTAGAACACGCGCTCCTGAATCGCCCCCTCCAAGATGTTCGAGAGCCTCTGCGCGACTCTGGCTTTGCCGATGACGGGGTTCGCATCCTTCCCAAACCGGCCCATCTCGACAGCGTCAGTCAGGAGTTCGTCGGCGTCTTTTGAGAGGAGTTTGCGGATGTGCGCGCCTGGTCCGTCCTTTGCACGCAGTGCCTTCACCAAACCCTGGACATCGGTGATTTCCTTACGTGAAATGCCCGCCGCGTGGGCTTCAGAAACGGCGACCACGTGAACCTCGGCGTCGGCCGGTAGGTTGTCGAACTTGGGGCGCTCGGGGTCGGCGCCAATACAGACAGTAGTCATACCGGCGAGTGCGAGAAGAACTGTGAGTATGACTGCGCGCATGGCGGCCGCTCTGTTGAGTCGGGGTTGGGATAAGAGGCACGGAGACCAAGGTAGTCTCCGGCCTTCGGCTACTTCTTGATCCGCTTGAGCACGTACGACGCGTACTCCCCGCCCTTCGTCTCGAATTTGGTCGGCCGCGCGATCGCGTCCGCC
>CANLGS010000103.1 GCA_947490035.1 Gemmataceae bacterium | reverse complement strand
TGCTCGGCGGAAAGAACCACGGTGGACGCGAACGGACGGGGCATTGGCGGCATCCTGCGGCCTTCAGGTCAGGCGAGGGTGCAGTTTATGCCAACAATCGAATCACTGTCCAGTCCACTGGCGGCGAACTTGTGAAACGGTCATCTAGCTTTCCTCTGCTCGTATGCCGATTTTGACGCGAACGGGTTGCCGTTTCGGCTGAACGAGCCGATTCACACGCTCCAATTCGTTCCCGGTATAGATGGCCGTTTCCGCCCCAAGTCGATGGCCCTGTATACGCAACTCGAGGACGCGGTAGGCACGTTCCCGTTTTCGGTGGAAGTGCGGGACGAACACAACTTCGTCGTGAACCCGAACCCGCCGCGGGTGGGCATCACCTTCCCCGGCATGGCGTACCGGGTGACGCCGCTCGAACAGGTGTTCGCGCTGGACGTGACGTTTCCGACACCGGGAGTTTACTTCGTGCATCTGGTGTGCAATCACCTGTCGCTGCACGAACCGCCGGCGCCGGGCGAATGCCCGTTTCCGGCGGTTCGCGTCAACGTACTCAGCTAACGACCGGAGAGGGTGTGATGACGACTCCGAACAACGAGCGCAGCCGACTGATCCGCGTGCAAGGCCCGGCGCTGCCGGTGGTCGAGCTGATGTCTGAAGCGAATCCGACCGCGAGCGTTAGCCCGCTGATCCGCGTGCAAGGCCCGGCATTGCCGGTGGTGAAACTGACGACCGAACCGGTCGCACCCGCGGCGACGGTGAGCCTCACGCTCCCGTCGCCGGCGACCGGCGACGGTGCCCAGGTGTTCGACAAACTGCACTTGCTCGTCGGCAAGCTGAACGAGATGGAAGCCCTCGGCGGGCGGGCGGGCGTGTGGGTAGACGGCGAGCGCTCCGGCGTGCAGGGCGGCGAAGTCGTAATCGTGCTCGTCCCCAACGACCCCGCGGACGCCCTCGCCACCTGCAAGCGCGTCGCGAACATCCTCTTCAACGCTTCGCCGGGCGTTAAGGTCAAAGTGTTCGTGGCGGACGAGTCGGAAACGCCCGTGTACGAACTCGCGGTCTGACGGACCGAATTACTTCGCCGTGGGCAGATCGGCGTACACGATCTCGCTGCCGTACAAGCTCTTCGCGCTCGCCAGCACTTTACCTTCGCTGGAAATGACCACGCTGAACCCGTAGCCGCGCCACTCCTGCTTCGCGTCCACGCTCCAGTTCGCGCCGACCAGGTGGTGCTTGAGCGGCTTCACCCGCGCCGGCAGTTTCGTCCACATCCACTCCGCCGGGTGTTCGGAATCCACCCACGCGATCGGGTACAGCAGGCACCAAATCTTGTGCGGCTCGTACTTCTCCAGAATGGTGTGAACGTCGAAGCAGATGCCCAGGCCCACGCGCCCGTACTCGGTGTCGTAGGTCTGCACGCCGCGGTCGCCGGCCGTCGCCCACGACTGCTCCGGGTACGGCCACGGCGTCAACTTGCGGTAGTGCGCGACCAACTCGCCCTTCGGGTTCGCGAGGCACACCGTGTTGAAGTAGAGCGGGTCGTCCTTGCCGTTCTTGAAGTCCACTTCCAGGAACGGAATCGTCAGGTAGATGCCGAGTTCCTCCGCCAGTGCGCAGAAGTGCTTTGTCGATGCGCCCGGCACTTCCTCCGCGAACCCTTTGGGGTCTTTGCTCTCGAACCGCTTCTCCTTCGGCATTCCCTTGACGTGCCAGTTCGTCTTGAGGTCTTGCGACAGGTAGCCGGTGACCGCGGTCTCCGGCAGCACGACGATCTTCGCGCCGTTCTTCGCCGCGTCCTTCGCGAGCGCGGTGAGCTTCTTCGTGTTACCGGCCACGTCGCCGATGTCGGACGAGCACTGCACCGCCGCGACCTTCACCGTCTTCACCGGGGGTTCGGGTCGGCGGCCATCAGCAGCGGGACGCCGAAGAGGAGGAAGGTTCGCATGGGAGAACTCTGGGTAGGCCCGCCTTGCCGAGGCGGGCGGCGATGCGGGTTATGGCGCGATACGGACGCCCGAGGCGATTCGAGTTGCGAAACCGTGCCGCTCGGCAAGCGGCACCTACACAGACAGTTTCGCAAGTGCTGTCGCTTCAGGACAGTCCGCGTCGCGCTCACGCGGGCTATCCCGTGCCGCTCGGCAAGCGGCACCTACCCTACAAGAGCACATCGCGCGTAACGCCGCTGTCACTTCTTCGCCGTCAAACGGGCGACCTCGGCGCAGTCCTTGTCGCCGCGCCCGCTGAAGCACACCACCACCACGTCGTCCTTCGCGCGCGTTTTGGCAATCTTCATCGCTTCGACCACCGCGTGCGCGGTTTCGAGCGCGGGCAAGATGCCTTCGAGGCGGCCGCACAGGTGGAAGCCGTCGAGCGCCTCCTTGTCGGTGACGCTGCAATACCGGACGCGGCTGGCGTCGTGCCAGTAGCTGTGTTCCGGGCCGACGCCGGGGTAATCGAGGCCCGCCGACACGCTGTGAACGTCCGCGGTCTGGCCGTCGTCGTCTTGAAGCACGTAGCTGAAACTGCCGTGCAGCACGCCCGGCTTGCCGTTGCTCAGTGTGGCCGCGTGATCGCCCGCCGCCTTGCCGCGCCCGCCGGCTTCGACGCCGACGAGTTCCACTCCGGTGTCGTCCACGAACGGGTGGAACATGCCGGCCGCGTTCGACCCGCCGCCGACGCACGCGACCACCACCTCCGGCAACTTGCCGAACTGCGCCAGGCTCTGCTCCTTCGTCTCGGTGCCGATCACCGACTGGAAGTCGCGCACCATCTGCGGGAACGGGTGCGGGCCGACCACGCTGCCGATGATGTAGTGCGTGTGTTCCACGCTCGACATCCACTCGCGCATCGCCTCGTTGGTCGCGTCCTTGAGGGTCTTGCTGCCGCTCTCGACCGGGAACACCTCCGCGCCCATCGCGCGCATGCGGAACACGTTCAGCTCCTGCCGCCGGATGTCCTCGGTGCCCATGTACACGCGGCACGACATCCCGAACAGCGCCGCGGCCGTGGCCGTCGCGACGCCGTGCATCCCGGCGCCGGTCTCCGCGATCACGCGGCTTTTGCCCATGCGCCTGGTAATGAGCGCCTGACCGAGCGCATTGTTGATCTTGTGCGCGCCGGTGTGGTTCAGGTCTTCGCGCTTGAGGTAGATGCGCGCCCCGCCGGCTTGCTTCGTCAAACGCTCCGCGAAGTACAGGCGACTTGGGCGCCCGACGTAGTCGTTGAGTAGGCGATGGAACTCGGCGTTGAACGCGGGATCGCTCTTCGCGTCGCGGTACGCGGTGTCGAGTTGTTCGAGCGCGAACATGAGCGTTTCGGGCACGAACCGGCCGCCGAACGCGCCGAACCGCCCGCGCGCGTCGGGAACTTGCGAAACGGGAGAAGCAGTAAGCATGAAGAGTTTCACCGCCGAGGGCGCAAAGGACGCGGACAGAAAGCAACGAGGTTGATTGTAGCAGCCCGAACGGGGTTTGCGCCGGGGCGCGGATGCGTCATAATCTCTGAATGCCTGAACTGCCGGAAGTGGAAACCGTCGTCCGCGACCTGCGCCCGCTGCTCGCGGGCCGCACGATCGTCGGCGTGCGGCAGAGCAAGCACAAACTCCGCCGCCCGTGGCTGGCGACGTGGAACGCGAACGCGACCGGTGCGCGCGTCGAAGCGGTGCGCCGAAGGGGGAAGTGGATACTGATCGATCTCGTTAGCCGCGAGCCAGAGGCGAGCGATCCCACGCTGCGCGTTCACCTCGGCATGTCGGGTCAGTTCACCGTGGTCCCCGCGAGCGAACCGGAAGCGAATCACGTTCACGTCGTGTTCGCGCTCGACGATGGCAACGAACTCCGCCTCCGCGACCCGCGGCGGTTCGGCTCCGCGGAGTTCCTCCCCGACCGCGTCGCGCTCGAAGCGGAAATGAACGCCGACCTCGGCCCGGAACCGTTCAACCTCGGCGCTGAATATTTCCGCCGCGCGGTGCGCGGCACGGCGCGCAACCTGAAGGCGGTGCTGCTCGACCAGAGCATCGTCGCGGGCGTCGGCAACATCTACGCGGACGAAGCTCTCTTTCGCGCGAAGTTGCACCCCGGCCGCGCCGGGAAGCGCGTCAAAACTGCCGAGTGCGACGCACTCCGCGAAGCCGTCGAAGCGGTGCTGACGCGTGCCATCGAGTCGCGCGGCAGCACCATCCGCGACTACGTCGGCGGCTCCGGGCTGCGCGGCGGCTTCCAGAACGAACACGCGGTGTACGGCAAAACGGGTGAGCCGTGCCCGGCGTGCGGCACCGCGATCACGTGCGCCCGCTACGCCGGCCGCGCGTCGCACTACTGCCCTTTGTGTCAGCCCTCGAAGTCGAAAGTCGTAAGGTCGAAAGTCGTAAAGTCGAAGACCTGACCCATGACTGTCTTCGACTTTACGACTTTCGACCTTACGACTTTCGACAGGTGAAACGCGATGTCGTACAAGGCGTTCAAGCGGCTGGTCGGCGAGACCAGCCTGGAGCGGAAGTGCCGCTGGCTGCTCGGCGCCGGCGTGCTCATCCTCATGACCGGCAGTTTCATGGTCTACGCGAAGCAGACCGAAGACCTCGCCTACGAGCAACTCGAAACGACCGGCCGCGCGCTGCTCTCGCCCAGCCTCGCGCGGCTGCACGTCAACGGCGAGCAACTGAAGGCCGTGGACGACTTCCAGCACTCCGCCGAGGAGAACTGGAACTGGCCCGCCACCCTCCGCGGGTACAACTCCAAGCTCATCAAGCCGGGCGCGAAAGACCTCGACAACCAGCCCACCGGCGACGACCTCGGCGCGCTGCACCGCATTCAGAACGACTCGACCATCAACGAGGCGACGCGGCCCGCCCCCAAGGAGAACGCGTTCTACTACTACGGTGCGCTCCGCGCCGGCGACTCGTGCGTCAACTGCCACAAAGACCCCGCGAAGGTCGGCGAGAAGCTCGCGCGCCCCGACCTGAAGCAGGGCGAAGTCATGGCCGTCGTCCGCATCCGGCTGTCCACGCAGTCGATTGAAGAGGGGTTTCACACCAACCGAGCCGTGCTGTTCTCGTTCGCCATCGGCACGTCGCTGCTCATCATCGCGGGCAGTTACCTCATCATCCGCTACGTCATCGTGAAGCCGCTGAAGCACCTCAAGGAAGTCAGTGAAGCAATCGCGGCCGGCGAGTTGAACATCCGCAGCGAGATTCAAACCGGGGACGAGTTTGAAGACCTGTCGCACGCGTTCAACCGGATGCTGCGCAACCTCACGAACATTCAGGAACGGAACAAGAAGCTGATCGCGGACCTCGACCGCAAGGTGGACGAACTCGCTCGTGTGAACATGGCGCTCTTCGAGGGCAACCGGCTCAAGAGCGAGTTCCTTTCGACCATGAGCCACGAACTGCGCGACCCGCTCAACAGCATCATCGGGTTCTCGGAAGTGCTGATCGCGGCCGAGAACCTGACCGAGAAGCAGCACCGGTACGCGGGCAACATCATGACCAGCGGTCAGCGTCTGACGGCGCTCATCAACGACATCCTCGAACTCGCGAAGCTCGAAGCCGGCAAGATGCGGCTGCACCCCGAACCGCTGAACGCGGCGACCGCGTGCGAACACGCGGCGGCGCTCATCCGCCCGCAGGCCGAGAAGAAGAACATCGACGTGAAGGTGGTCGCCGACCCGAACGCGCCGGCCGCGCGCCAGGACGCGGGGAAGGTGCAGCAGATCGTCACCAACCTGTTGTCGAACGCGGTGAAGTTTACGCCGGAGGGCGGGCGGGTCACGCTCAAGGCCGCGACCGACGGCACCGACCTCGTGTTCACCGTGTCGGACACCGGCGTCGGGATCGCGCCGGAGGAGCAGGACTTGATCTTCGAGAAGTTCCGGCAGGCGGCAAACCCGATGACCCGCGAGCAGGGCGGCACCGGGCTGGGCCTGTCGATCGTGCGCGAGCTGGCGAAGTTGCTCGGCGGCGACGTGACCGTTCACAGCGAGTTGGGCCGCGGCAGTACGTTCACGGTGCGGGTCGCGGCGCGCCTCGCGGACGCGCCGCTGCTGGGCTTCGAGCTGACCGAGGAGCCGCCCGTACCGCGAGCGGAGAGCGTCGCGGGCTGACAGTGTTTTGCCCTCTCCCCTTGCGGGAGAGGGTGGCGGCGCTTCGCCGACGGGTGAGGGGTAAGTTTCGCAAATCAAGTCCGCTTCGCGTAGTCCGCTTGCGCTGCTCACCCCTCACCCGTCCGCGAAGCGCGGCCACCCTCTCCCGCAAGGGGAGAGGGCAATACCAAGACCTGCCGACCGTCACTCTTCAACGCGATCCGGCATTACGGCCCCGGTCGCGAACCGCCCAGGCCCATCGGGAGCGTGACCGAGGGAAGCGGTACTGGCAACGGCTTGATGCCGGTCGCCGGGGCTGGTGGGTTCATCAACTTGTCGAGATCGACCGGTTCTTTTGTTTCAGGGTCGAGCGGCGGGTGCTTCTCGTTGAGCGTCTTGATGACGCGGGCCGTGATATCGATTTCCGGGGCGACGTAGAACGGCTGCGCCGCCGGCGGCTTCAGCTTCAATTCCTTGATGTGCGGATTGTTCACCTCCTCCGGTGTCACCGCGTCCGGGTACGCCAGCACCAGTTGGAAGCCGTTCGCCTCCGCGGTCCGGTCCACCGTCGCCTTGATCGCGTCGTACAGCCCGACGATGATCGCGCTGGCGTCGTCGTTGAGCTTCTTGTTGATCTTCTTGTCCTCGTCCTCGATCTGGCGGGTCAGGATGACCATCTGTTTGGTCAACTGCTCCTTCTGCGGGTGGTTCGGGTTCGACTGCACCTCTTGCTGAAGCTTGATGTACTCGTTGCGCCAGTCGAGTAGCTGTTTCGACATCTTCTCCTTCTGCTTGTTCAGCAGCCACACCCGGTACTTCGCCTGGTGGAAGTCGCGCATGACCGCGGCCATGTTGAAGACGGCGGTCTTGTGGCCGATCACGGCCGGCGGCTTCACCGCGTCCGGCTTCTTCTCGTCCACCGCCGTCGCGCGGCCCGGTGAACTGGATGCGCCGGCGATGAAGCCGATCCCCAAAACCGCGACCGTTGCGGCGGTGAGCGCGTACCCGCGATTCATGTGACGCCCCGTCCGTGAGTGATGAGTGTTCCGAACCGAGCGGGACGGTAGCCAAAATCCGAGAGGCGCCACAAGTGAAAAGTTCGACAGCGCCGCCCCACCTGCGGCACTCACTTCGCGTCGGTGATCAGCGCGCGGAGCACCTTGTAGTCGGTCTTGCCGGTGCCCAGCACCGGAATCTTCTCCACCTGCTTCACGTCGTCCAGGCGCATCACGCCGCGGTGCCCCTCCGACTGCAACAGGGCGTTCGCGTCGCGCAGCGTCAGCCGTTCCGTGGTGAACAGCACGATGCGCCGGCCGTCCGGCGTCTCGATGCCCTCCACCGCGACCCGCGGACCCTGGTCCGTCGGCGGGTACTTCCTCGCGAACGGCTCCTCCAGCGCGGGCAGCGAAATCATCTCGCCGCCGGCTTTGAGGAAGCGCTTGAGCCGGCCGTGGAACACCACTTCGCCGGCCGCGTCCACCGCCGCGAGGTCGCCGGTGACGTACCACTTCTTTCCGTCGATCTCCGCGAAGGGCGCCGGGCCGTCGTACCCGATGTACCCGCTGAACACGTTCGGCCCCGCGACGTGCAGCATCCCCATTTGCCCCTGTGGCAGCACCGCGTTCGTTTCGAGATCGGTGACGCACAGCGTGACGCCCGTGATCGGCGGGCCGATGGTGCCGCGGTGCGGCTGACCGGGGCGCGTGACCGACACCACCGGCGAGCATTCCGTGATGCCGTAACCTTCGATGATCTCCGCGTTCGGTGCGGTCTGCTTTGCTTTCGCGAACAGCGTCGGTGCCGGCTTCTCCGCGCCGAGTACGACGATCCTGAGCGAGTCGAGTTCGTCCGGCTTGGCGCGGTCGAAGATGTAGCTCATGAACGTGGGCGTGCCGGCGGCGATCGTGGGCTTGTACGTCGCGATCTTGCGCGCGAGCGCGCCGGAGTCCGTCGGGTCCGGGTGGTGAACGACACGCACGCCGACGAAGATGGGAAGCAAGCCGGTGATGGTGATGCCGAAGCTGTGGAACATCGGCAGGAAGCCGAGTATGGAGTGATTGCGGTCGAGCTTCAGCGCGTCGAGGCAGCCGCGCTGGTCGCTGATGATGTTCGCGTGCGTCAGCGGCACCGCCTTCGGCGCCTTCTCGCTGCCGCTGGTGAACAGGATCACCGCCGGCTGATTCGGGTCGGCGCTCACGCCGTTCAGTAGCGACGACTTCACCCACCCGCTGAAGTAGCGCACCGCGATCAACCGCCGGAGCAGGCCGAGTTTGCCCATCGACGCGCGCACGTCTTCGAGGAAGATGAACTGCGTGCCGCCGACTTGCACCTGCGTGCGGTCGATGAACGCCTTCGACGTGACGACGTGCGTGAGGCCCATCAGCTTCGCGGCGTGCGCGAGGTTGCCGGGGCCGGTCGTCCAGTTCAGCATCACCGGCAGTTTGCCCGCGAGGTGCAGGCCCAGGAACGCGAGGTCGCACGCGACCGCCGCGGGGAGCATTAGCCCGACGTTTGGAGCGGCGACTTCGCGGAACTTGGCGGACATCGCCCACGCGCCGACCACGAACTTCTCGAAGGTCACGCCGCCCGCGAGGTCGTCGGCCGCGATCACCTGGTTGAGCCGCGTGACCGCCTGATTCAGGAACGCGGCGCTCACCGTTTCGCCCATGATGACGAGCGGCGCGTTGTCCGGCTTTTGGTCGAACCACCCGGCCGGCGGCGGCTTCGGCGGCGCGTTCTCGCTCAGCCCTTCCGCGAGCGCCCACAGTCCGCCGAGCGTGGTGGGCACGGTGTCGGTGCCGAACCCGAACCGCTGTTCGACGGTGAGCGTCACGTCCATCGCGTCGAGGCTGTCCATGCCGATCTGGTTGAACGTCGCCTCGGCGGTGTTCTCGTCGGGCGCGAGCGGGCGCTTCAACTTCTCTTCCACGATCTGCGCGATCGCGGCCTTCGTCTCC
>CANLGS010000102.1 GCA_947490035.1 Gemmataceae bacterium | reverse complement strand
GGCCTGATGCACCACGAACTCGACGGCCATGCGTGTGTCGAGTGTCGGCTCCGTGTTCGGCATACACGCGACCGACGTGACGCCGCCCGCGACCGCGGCTTCGGTGCCGGTGGCGATGGTCTCGTCCTCCTCGCGGCCCGGTTCGCGCAGGTGAACGTGCATGTCGATCAGCCCCGGCGACACGATGAGGCCGGTGCAGTCCAGCACCTTCGGGTCGCCGGTAATGTTCGCGGGTTTCGCGCCGGTGCCCGCGACTTTGCCGTCGCTGAGCCACAGGTCGGTGACCTGATCGAAGTCGCGCGACGGGTCGATGACGCGGCCGTTGCGGAGCAGGAGAGTGTTCATGGGTGCAACCGAAGGAGGATGTGCGCGAAGAAACGCCGGGGTCACACACTGCTGCGTTACCCCGGCGTCAGGTGGTTTACCGCGCGGCGTTTAGCGGCTGCGGCGGCCGAACAGCCCGCGGCGCGCGGCCGGTTCGCTGTAGCCGGCCGTCGTGACCACGCCGCCGTCCATCGTCGTGCCGCCCACGACCATGATCCCGCTCCGCATCGTCGCCTTCGTCGCCGGCATCGTCATCGCGCCGACCGGCTTGGTGGTGGTACCCGGCATCGGCATCGGCACCGGCACCGGTACGACCGGCATCGGGCTGATGACCGTACCCGGCGTGGTGTTCAGCGGGATCGTGCCGCCGTTGCCCACCGTCGTCGCGGGCGTGCCGCGAGTACGGAGCCGGCCGAACAGCCCGCGGCGCGGCGACGCGGTCGTCGTCGGGCCGTACTCGATGACCGGCGTGCCCGGCGTTCCTACGACGACCGGGGTCGCGGTGGTCGGCGGGATGACGACCGGGGTCTGTTGGGCGGAGCCGACGGACGCGACGAGGGCGACCGCGGCGACCGCGAACAGGAACCGCTTCATGATGCTTCCTCCTAAAACATTCTGACTCCCGCACCGCCTGTCGGCCGGGTGATCAGGTGGGGACAGTGTAGCGATTGGGCGGGCGAGAGGGAACCACCCAATTCGCCGCGGCTGGCAAGCGAACGCGGCCCGTGGTAGAATTCGACCACGGGGCCGCGTTTCGTTTGAGAGAACCGCAATGACGCACGACGAATTCCGCCAGCAGTACGAAGCCTACGAATGGGATCCGTACTCCCCGCTCGCGGTCGTCCTGACGACCGGGAACCACGTCTACATCGACTTGCCGGAGCAGGCGGCGCTCGCTGACGACGAACTCGTCATCACCCGGCGGAAGAACCCGCGGAAGCCAGAACACTACCGCTACGCCGACATCGCGCAACTGATTCCGCTGTCCGACTTGCCGGCCGACCCCGGAGGCGTGAGTTACGCTGAGTTCGATGCGCTCATGCGCGAACTTATTCTCCGAGAGCCGTTTCGACCGTTCGTGGTGGAATTGCGGAACGGTGAGCGAATCGAGGTCACGCGCCGCGCGCCGCGCAGCGGCCGGTTCATGCGCGCGTGGAGCGATGTGGCCGGTCCGCTCCGGATTATCGAATTCCACGACATCGCGCGCATCGTAACGACGGCCGAAGTCGCATCCGCCTGACAGGAGTTGCCGGTGCGCCGAGACACATTCGCTTACGTCCTCAAACAACTTAACGACACCAAACCGTTCCAGCCGTTCACGGTGGAGTTGGTGAACAGCGTTCGCTATATCGCGCGAAATCCGGAAGTCATCATTCTGGACGGCGACCTCGCGTCGTTCGGTGAACTGGACGACGCGACGGAGTACTTCGACGCGAACTCCGTCGTGCGCGTCGTGCCGGTCATCATCCCGCCCGGCGCCGAATAGGTCACGCGGCCTTGCTCAGTTCGCTCAACACGGCCATTCGCACTGCCAGGCCGTTCGTCACCTGGTCGAGGATCGCGGAGTTCGGGCCGTCCGCGACCTCCGGAGACACCTCCACGCCGCGGTTGATCGGCCCCGGCGCCAGCAGTAGCACGTTCGGCTTCGCCTTCCGCAGTCGGTCGCCGTCCACGCCGAACAGCAATCGGTACTCGCGGATCGACGGGAACAGCCCGCTTCGCTGCCGCTCGAACTGCACGCGCAGCAGGTTCAGCACGTCGCACCGGGGCAGCACGTCGTCGAGCTTGTCCGCGATCTCCACCCCGAACTGCGCCACCTCTTGCGGCACGAGCGTGGTCGGGCCGCACACGATCACCTTCGCGCCGAGCGCCGTGAGCGCGTGAATGTTGCTCCGCGCGACGCGGCTGTGTGCGATGTCACCGACCAGCCCCACCGTAAGGCCCGCGACGCGACCGAGCTTCTTGCGGATGGTGAAGATGTCGAGCAGCGCCTGTGTGGGGTGTTCGTGTGCGCCGTCGCCGGCGTTCACGACGCGGACGTGCGGCATCAGGTGCTTCGCAAGCACATGCGGCGCGCCCGGCGACGAGTGCCGCACCACCACCATGTCGATGCCCATCGCCTCGATGTTCTTCGCGGTGTCGATGAACGTCTCGCCCTTCGACGTGCTCGACCCGCCGGGCGAGAAGTCGAGCACGTCCGCGCCGAGCCGGCGCGCGGCCAAGCCGAAGCTCATCCGCGTGCGCGTGGACGGCTCGTAGAACAGGTTGACGACGACCTTACCTTTGAGGTCGTCGCGCTTGGGCGACTCGCCCACGCCGACGCCGACGAACGTCTCCGCCGCGTCGAAGATGCGGTTCAGACCCGCCGCCGACATCCCTTCCAACCCCAGCAAGTGCTTCATTCGGATGCTCCCGATCAATTCACCGCGACCGAGCGAAGGCGAAGAGCCGCAGATGACGCAGACGGACGCAGATCAAGAGGAAGAGAAGCATTTGTTTTCAAACAACTCTGTTCTTGGTTTTGATCTGCGTTCGTCTGCGTCATCTGCGGCTCTTCGCCTTCGCTCGGCCGCGGTGAATCATTGTCTTTTCAACCCGCGTCCCGGCCTTGCGCTCGTGCGCTCGCCCTTCAGCAACACCGGCGTGCCGTTCACGAACACGTGTTCTACGCCCACCGCGAGCGCCTTGCCGTCGTCGTAGGTGGAGCGGTCCGCGATCGTGGCCGCGTCGAACACCACCACGTCCGCCGCCAACCCTTCGCGGATCAAACCGCGATCCTTCAGCCCGAAGCGCCGGGCGGTGTGGTACGAGCACTTCATCACGGCTTCTTCGAGCAACCAGTCGCCGTTGCGCACGTGGTGGCCCAGGTAGCGCGCGAAGCAGCCGGTGCCGCGCGGGTGCGGCTTCCCGCCGACGTAGATGCCGTCGCTGCCGGCCATCATCAGCGGGTGCCGCATCAGCTTCTGGATGTCGGATTCCTGGCGCTCGACGAAGTGCCGAACCACGCACCCCGCCGCGAGGTCGGTCGCGATGAGCAAGTCGCAGGTGAAATCCAACACGTCTTTTGGCGAGCGGGGGGCGTCAGCCCCCTGATGAATCGCGCACGCCTCGGTCAGCGTCATCCCCTCGTACTTCTTCCAGTCGGGGTGCGGGAGGCTTGCGAGGCGCATCGTGTGGATCGGGAACCGCGGGGCCAAGAACGCGAGTTCCAGTTCCTTGCGCGTCCTGGGGAGCTTCAGCCGCGCGACCGTCGCCTCGATCCCGCCTTCCAGAAACTCCGGCGGCAACGTAATCATCGCGACAATCGTGCTGCCGTACAGGTAGCAGTACAGGTCGAAGGTTACGTCGATGCCATCGGCGCGTGCGGCGTCCAGTAACGGAATGGTCTGGTCCGCGAGGCAGTTGAAGTGCGACACGTGGACGCCGCAGCCGGCGCGCTTGCCGATGTTGAACACCTCTTGCAGCGCGGCCGGCGCCTTCTGCCCGTTGTAGCCGCGCATGTGCGTGACGTAGATTCCGCCGTAAGGCGTGATCTCTTCGCACAGCGCGGTGAGTTCGTCCTCGTCCGCGTAGAGGCTCGGCACGTAGTCCAGACCGCTGGAGAGGCCGACCGCGCCTTGCTCCATGCCCTCTCGAACGATCGCCCGCATCTTCGCGATCTCGCCGGGGTGCGGCTTGCGCGACGTGATGCCCATCACCTCCATCCGCACGTTGCCGTTGGGGATGAGCGTGCAGGCGTTGATTGCGCACTGCCCGTCGAACTGCGAGAGGAACTTGGTGACGGTGTGCCAACTGCGGCCGGGCGTGGGGAAGTTCCCGTTGAACCCGGCGGTGTACCTTCTCATGTACGCCATCGTGTCCGAAGACGCGGGCGCGAACGCGACCCCGTCTTGCCCGATGACGTGCGTGGTCACACCCTGCCGGACGCCCTGTTCGTGTACCGGGTCTGCGAGCAGCGGCAGGTCGCCGTGGACGTGCGCGTCCACGAAGCCGGGGCAGACGATCTTGCCCTTCGCGTCAATGGTCTGCTTCGCGGGTGCTTTGGCGAGTCGGCCGACGGCGGTGATGCGGTCGCCGGTGATGCCGACATCGGCCGCGAACCACGGCAGCCCGGAGCCGTCCACGACGCGCCCGTTGCGGATGAGGTAATCGAACATGGCGCGCCGCCGTGAGGGTGTTGTGAAGCACCTTACCGACGCAGCGGCGCGCGGGCCAGTGGTTTAGCCGCGACCCCTGCCAACAGAACACTCGCGGGCGGGTTATACTGCGAGAAGTGCGGTATCATCCGAGTTCGAGGTATCCCGATGTTTGCGTGCCGTCTGCTGATCGGGTTCGCGCTCGCGGCGAGCGCTTCGGGTTATTTCCGCGCGGCCGAGCCGGTTCCCGCGTCCGAACCTAAACCGGCTCCGGCGGGCGAACCGGTGGTCACGCCTAAACCGCCCGCGGCGAACCCCGCGGATGCGGCGACCTCGCGCGGAGTACGCGACCCGGTGTGGGCCGCACCGCCGCTGGAACCCGTCGCACGCGCGCACTTCGAGAAGGGGCAATACAAGGAAGCCCTCGACGCATACACGCGGTGGGAGCCGCAGAGCTTTTGCTACAACTGTGCCATGTCGATGAGGGACAACCGTTACCGCCGGATTGCTCTCTGTCATGCACATTTGGGGGATCACGCTGCGGCTGCTCGCGTGTGCCTCGAAGCAGCCGGAGCGCCTACTTGGGGCGACACCGGTGTGGCCGAGTTCGCGGTTCAACTCTACCGCGCAGCCGAACAACTGGAAGACCTTACTGCCCTGCTCGACGTGATCGAGAAAGGTATCATCGACAAGCAGCACCCGAAAGCCTGGCTGCTGACGCCAGACGAACGGTTGAAACTGCTCGGGCTGCGCGGCACGTTGGTGGTTCGTTCTCGCCTCAAGGCGTCGAAACTCGATGAGTTGAAGCCGTGGCCGGACGGCGTTCCGAAGCCCAAGCCCGGTTCACTGCCGAAAACCCTTCCGAAGTGACTGTCGCGCACGGTGGACATCACGGGCAACAATCAGACAATGGCGAGCGGGGGCGTCAGCCCCCTGATTGTTGCGCCCATCGTTTACGCAAGTGAAACTATCAGGGGGCTGACGCCCCCGCTCGCCAAGAGAACGCCATGTCCGCGCCCTCGACTGTCTCGCACACGCGCATCCTCATCGGCCTTGTCGGGGGAGCCGCCGTCGGGTGCGCCGCCAACGCGCTGGTGCAGCGCGGCGTCGTCGCTGCGGAACCGGTCGATTGGGTGGTCCGGAACCTCGCCCGGCCGGTCGGGGCGGTGTTCCTCAACCTGCTGTTCCTCGCCATCCTGCCGCTCGTGTTCGCGTCGCTCGCGCTCGGCGTCACCCGCCTGGGCGGGACCGCGAACGTCGGCCGCGTCGCGGCCAAGACCATCGGCTACTTCCTGGTCACCACTGCACTCGCCGCGGTCATCGGGTTGACGCTGGTGAACGTCATCAAGCCGGGCCACGCGGCCCGCGACCTGCGCGACGGGCTGATGGCCGAGTTCGGCGGCGAGGCCAAGGAGAAGCTCGACAAGGCCAAGAAGAAGGAGTTCGGCGTCCAGACGCTCGTGGACTTCGTGCCCGCCAACCCGTTCCTCGCGCTGGTCGAGAAGGACATGCCGGCGGTCGTGTTCACCGGACTGCTGGTCGGCTTCGCGCTGACCCGCATCGAGCCGCACCGGGCCGCACACCTCGTCACCCTCCTCGAAGCCGTCAACCAGGTGACGGAGGTGATCGTCCGGTGGGCGATGGCGATCGCCCCCTACGCGGTGTTCGCGCTCTTATTCTCGACAACTGCCAAACTCGGCTACACGCTCCTGTTCTCGCTCGGGGCGTTCGTTCTTACGGTGTTGGGTGGGCTGGCGATCCACCAGTTCGTGGTGCTGCCGGTGTTGGTGAAGGTGCTGGGAGGGATGTCGCCGTGGGAGTTCTTCCGGAAGTCCCGTGGGACGATGCTCACCGCGTTCAGCACGAGTTCGTCCAGCGCCACGCTCCCGACCGCCATCCGGTGCGCGGAGGAGGAGTTGGGCGTCCCGAAGCGGGTGTCGAACTTCGTGCTGCCGCTCAGCGCCAGCATGAACCACAACGGCACCGCCCTGTTCGAGGCGGTCACGGTGCTGTTCCTGGCGCAGGCGTTCGGCAAGGATCTGTCTCTCGAACAGCAACTGCTCGCCCTCGGGCTGTGCATCCTGACCGCGATGGGCATGGCCGGCGTGCCGGGCGGGTCGCTCCCGCTGATCGGCCTGATCCTGGTTCAGTTCGACGTGCCGGCCGGTGCCATCGCGCTGGTGATCGGCGTGGACCGCATCCTCGACATGTGCCGCACGACGGTGAACGTGACCGCGGACCTGACCACGGCGATCTTCGTGGCGCGGAGCGAGCCGGGCGTGGAACCGCCGGCCTTACACTCTTCCTCTCCCCTTGCGGGAGAGGGTGGCCGCGCTTCGCGGACGGGTGAGGGGTAAAGGCTTCACGCTTGAAAAGAGCTTCGCGTTTCCCTCTTGATCCCTCACCCCTACCCGTCCGGCGAAGCGCCGGCCACCCTCTCCCGCAAGGGGAGAGGGCAAAACCCCGAAGTGAGTAGCACAGCCGGAAGAATCGGCAGAATCACTCCCTTCAACGGTTGACACTTCACGCGGAGCCATTCAGGATGGAACGTGGCAGTGCTTCGCCCAATGGCCCTCGCCCGGCCGAAGCCTGACTACGGCCCCGCTGTGCCGGCTGGAACGCTGGCAGTTCGGGGTCGCGGCAGTCCCTGCGGGAGCCAGCCGTGTCCGACCCTACGCCCCTCCCTTCCGCGCTTCCGCTCGACGACGGCTCCGACCCGGAGCGGACGGCCCTGTTGTTTCCGTCCCCCTTCGCGCCCGACCGAACCTTCACCGCGATGAACGACGGGACCGCCGAGGCGCCCGCGCTCGGGTCGTTCCCGCCGCTCGTGGGTCGCTACCGCGTGTCGCGCGAACTGGCGCGCGGCGGCATGGGCGCCATCCTGGCCGCGCACGACCCGGATCTGGGGCGTGAGGTGGCCGTCAAGGTGCTCCTGGAAAAGCACCTCGGCAAGCCCGGCTACCGCGAGCGGTTCGTCGAGGAGGCGCGGATCACCGGGGTACTCCAGCACCCCAACATCATACCCGTGTACGAACTGGGCGAGCTGCCCGACACGCGGCCGTTCTTCGCGATGCGCCTGGTGGACGGGCACACGCTCGACGCCAAGCTGCTGGCGCGCAAGAGGCCGACGGACGACCTGGCGCGCTTCCTCCAGGTGTTCGAGCGCATCTGCCAGGCGCTGGCGTACGCGCACACCCGCGGCGTGATCCACTGCGACCTCAAGCCGTCGAACGTGATGGTGGCGGCGTTCGGCGTGGTGCAGGTGATGGACTGGGGGCTGGCTCGCCAAACGCGGAATGCAGAATGCGGAATGCGGAATGAAGAGAAGACGAAACCGAAGTCCGCGTCTGCTGTTTCCATTCCGCATTCCGCAATCCGAAATCCGCAATTGCAGGTGGGCGGCACGCCGTCGTACCTGTCGCCGGAGCAGGCCAACGCCGGCGCCCTCGACGAGCGCACCGACGTGTTCGGGCTGGGCGCCATCCTGTGCGCCATCCTGACGGGGCAGCCGCCGTACCTGGGCAAGAGTACCCGCCGGGTGCTCGCGCAGGCGGCGCTGGCGGACCTCGCGGACACGTTCGCCCGGCTGAACGCGTCGCCGGCGGCGCGGGAACTGGTGGCGCTGGCGAAGCGGTGCCTGGCGCCGCACCCGGAGGACCGGCCGCGCAGCGCGCGCGAGGTGGCGACCGCGCTGACCGCGTACGTCGAGTCGGACCTGCGCCAGGCCGAGCGCGACCTGGTGCGGTACTTCGACCTGACGCCGGACCTGATGTGCATCGCCGGGCTGGACGGCCAGTTCCGCCGGGTGAACGCGAACTTCACCCGCGTCCTCGGCTACACGTCCGCGGAGTTGGTGTCGCGGCCGTTCATCGACTTCGTCCACGCGGACGACCGCGCGAAAACGGTCGTGGAGACGGAGAAGCTGGCGCGCGGCCTGCCGGTGGTCCACTTCCGCAACCGGTACCGCGACGTGCGCGGCGCGTACCGGTGGTTCGAGTGGACGGCGCAGTCGATCCCGGAGGAGAACGTCATCTTCGCGGTGGCCCGCGACATCACCGAGCGGGTGGAGTTGGAGACCCGGCTGTGCGCGCAGACCGATCCCGGCGCGGCCTCGTGAAGCACTTCAACCCGCCGCGCCGAGCGGGTATCATGTCATCAGGCAGTACACCCAAAAGGGAGGTTAGCAATGGTCGTTCCCGCCAACGCGGTTCCGATCCAGGAACTGCGCACCGCCGACGGGCAGGTGTTCGCGGTCGTCATGTCGACGGAAGAGTTCGCACGGATGAAAGCCGAGATGGAGAGCCTTCGCGAGCAAGTCGCCACGCTCCAGCGGCAGAAGACCTACTACGCGGCTGAATTGACCGACATCCTAAAAACGTGGATACCGATCCCGCCGACCGAGGAAGAAGTTCTCGCAGCCGTGCCCAACTCCGAAGAGTTGAGTAAGTTGATCGCGGAACTCGAAGCGAGTTGAGGGAACGAGATGGCGAGCGTTTCGTACAGGCCCGAGGTGTTGACCAAACTGCGCGTATGGGGACGTGTCGCGGTGCGCGTCGGCGTCCGCGATGAGTTCCTGGCGGCCCTTCGTGACATGGAGACGCGACTCCAGAGTGACCCCG
>CANLGS010000101.1 GCA_947490035.1 Gemmataceae bacterium | reverse complement strand
GGGCCAGGACGCGGACCCCACGACCGGCGCGACCGTCGTGCCCATCTACGCGACCAGCACTTACACGCAAGCCGCGCCGGGGCAGCACAAGGGCTACGAGTACAGCCGCAGCGGGAACCCCACCCGCACCGCCCTCGAAACCGCACTCGCGTCCCTCGAAGAGGGCGAGCGCGGACTCGCGTTCGCGTCGGGCCTCGCGGCAACGACCGCCGTGTTCGGCGCGCTGCTGCGCCCCGGCGATGAAGTGGTCGCGTCGGCGGACCTTTATGGCGGCACGTTCCGGTTGCTCGACAAGGTGTTCAAACCCTGGGGGCTGGTCGCGAAGTACACCGACGACGCGTCCGCCGCCGGCTTCGAGCAACTCATCACGCCGAAGACGAAACTCGTCTGGATCGAAACTCCCACGAACCCGCTGCTGCAAGTCCTCGACATCGCGGCCATCGCGGAGGTGAGCCACAAGCACGGGGCGAAGCTGGCGGTCGATAACACGTTCGCGTCGCCGTACCTCCAGCGCCCGCTGACGCTCGGCGCGGACCTCGTCGTTCACAGCACGACCAAGTACCTGGGCGGTCACTCGGACGTGGTCGGCGGGTGCGTGGTCGGCGCGAAGGACTTGCTCGACCCGATCAAGTTCTACCAGAACGCGGCCGGCGGCGTGCCGGGACCGTTCGACTCGTACCTCGTGCTGCGCGGGCTGAAGACGCTCGCGGTGCGCATGGACCGGCACGGTGACAACGCGATGTCACTCGCGCCGTGGCTGAAGGCGCACGCGGCGGTCGCGCAGGTGTACTACCCCGGCCTGCCGGACCACCCGAACCACGCGGTCGCGGCGAAGCAGATGCGCGGGTTCGGCGGGATGATCTCGCTGAAGCTGCACGGCGGCATCCCGGCGGCCAAGGTGTTCCTCACGCGCACGAAGCTGTTCAGCCTCGCCGAGAGCCTCGGCGGGGTGGAATCGCTGGTGTGCCACCCCACGACGATGACGCACGCGAGCATCCCCAAAGAAGTGCGCGAGGCGCGCGGCGTCGACGACGGGTTGATCCGGTTGAGCGTCGGCATCGAGGACGTGGCCGACCTCCGCGCCGACCTCGAACACGCGCTGAAGGTCGGGTAGAATATGGCGAACCAAACCGGAGGAACACGTATGCCGCTCCGCGACCACTTCCACGGCGAGACAGAAATCGAGCTGCCGTGGCCGACCATGACTCAGGCTTGGGCCGTGTCACTGATGGGCTGGTTGAACCGCACGCTGCCCAAGGGCCAATTCCAGGCACTTACGGACATACGCCTGGGTTCGCAAGTGGAAGCCGATGTCGCGGAGTACCGCCGCGACGAACTGCCCGACCCGGATTACGGGCCGAACGGCTCGGTCGCGACACTCACCTCGGCGGTTGTCGCGCCGCCGGCCGTACTCACCATCGCCGCGCTGTTCGCAGATGACATCGAAATCGAAATCCGCGAGCGCCGCGCCGGCCGGCCGCTCGTCGGCGTGATTGAACTCGTAAGCCCGGCCAACAAGGATCGGGCCACCGAGCGAGACTCGTTCATCTCGAAGACAACGACTTACCTCCACCGCGGCATTGGCGTCGTCATTATCGACATCGTGACCGCGCGGCACGCCAACCTGCACAACGAACTGATGGAGGCAATTGGCGGCGAGAACCCCCAACTCATGCCCGACACGCCGATCTACGTTTCCGGCTACCGCCCGGTCCATCGCCGCGGGACGCACGCCAACGAGATCGAAGTGTGGCCCTACGCGGCCGTGGTCGGTCAGCCGGTCCCGCCGGTGCCGCTCGGGTTGCGCGGCGGGCCGGTCGTACTGCTCGACCTCGAAGCCACCTACACCGCCGCCATCGACGCGACCGGGTTGTAGCCGTCACCGCGGCTCGCGCACCATCTCCCGGTTCGGCACCCCGCCGGGGAGTTCGGTGTAGCCGACCAGCCCGAAGCCGAGTTTCTTGTAGATCGCGACGTTCGCTTGCGGCATCGTCTCCAGGTACACCGGCACGCGGTCGCGGTCGGCGGCGTCGAAGATTGGCCGCATCACGGCACGCGACAAGCCCCGCCCTTGCGACTCCGGGCGCACACCGAGCAGGTGAACGTACCAGTGCGGGCGTTCGCCCATCTGCCGCTCGCGGGTGATGTCGAACCACGAGCCGAGCCGCATGAACCACAGCCCGGACCGCACCCGCAGCCGCCACGCCACCGACAGCGCCCCACAGCGGACGTAGTCCCATTCCGACGGCCACTCACGTCCCGGCGGCAGCGCGCACGCGATCGCGGCGCGGTCGCGGGTCGCGTACACGACCCCGGTTCGCACCGTGAGGCGGAACAAAAACCGCGCGAACGCTTCGGTGACCCACCGCCGGCGCCCCGGGTCCGGGCACAGTGCAGCGAGGAACTCGTAGTTCGCGAACGCGGCACTCAACGACGCGACCGCGGCGCGCTCGTCGCGCGGGGCGAGCCGATCGACGGCGATGGGTTCGCGAAGCGGTGTCATAGCGCGGTCACTTCCACGAGGTTGTCGAAGAACGTGCCGCCGCCGCCCATGTCGGTCGTCGCGGTGCTGGTCGTCGTGTTGCAGTTCGCGCCGTCGTCGGTGAACTTCCGCCACCACAGCCCCAGCGACACCACCACGCCCGGCTTCACGCTCTCGCCGACCACCGCCTTCGCGCGGAACCGCCCGCGACCGTTGAACACTCGCACCATCTGCCCGTCGGCGATGCCACGCTTGGCAGCGTCGGTGGGGTGAATCTCCAGCGTGCGCTCGCCGGCCGACTTGCGGAGCGTATCGACGTTCACGAACGTCGAGTTGAGGAACGATGTGGCGGGCGGCGTGAGCAGTTGCAGCGGGTACTTCGCGGCCAGTTCGGGCTTCGTCTGCGGGTCTTCGTGCGGCGGGACGTAGTGCGGCAGCGGGTCGCGCCCGGCCCGCGCCTCGCGCGCGGAGAACAGTTCGCACTTGCCCGACGGCGTCGGGAACTTCCCCTCCGCGAACGGCGCCCAGTCGTTCGGCAGGTTCAGCCGCACGGGGCCGGCTTTGGTGTCGGCCAGTGAGATGCCACTGAGAGCCGAATCGACGCCAGCCGCGAAGACTCCGGTCACTGACGTTCCCGGCTCGCCAAGAGAGCGCGCCGCGAGTTGCTCGTCGCTCTCCTCGAACAACTCCGGCTCGAAGCCCATCGCGCGTGCGAGCAGCCGGAACACTTCCGTGTTCGGCTTGGCTTCCCCCAGCGGCGCGATCGCGGCGTTGTTGGACTGCACGTACAGGTGCCCGTAACTGTTGTGGATGTCGAAGTGTTCGAGCTGCGTTGTGGCCGGCAGCACGATGTCCGCGAAGTCCGCGGTGTCCGTCTGGAACTGATCGTGAACGACGGTGAACAGGTCTTCGCGCGCGAGGCCGGACAGCACGCGAGACTGGTCCGGGTTCACCGCGGCCGGGTTGGAGTTGTACACGAGCAGCGCCCGCACCGGCGGGCCGGGCAGCTCGCCGTGCAGCGCCTCCGCGAGGTTCACCATGTTGACCGTGCGCGTGCCCTTTGGAATCAGGTCGGGTCTGGTCAGGTAGGCGTCGTCGAAGGGATAAGCCTTGCTCGTGCTCAGGAGCGCGCCGGCACCCGCGTGCCGCCAGTCGCCGGTAAGCGCCGGCAGGCAGACGATGGTGCGCACCGCCATGCCGCCGCCGCCGTGCCGCTGCAAGCCGTAGTTCAGGCGGATCAAAGCCGGGCCGCCGAACAACTCCTGCGACCGCGCGTACTCGCGCGCGAACTTCTCGACCTCTTCCACCGACAGTCCGGTGATGTGCGCCACCTTCTCCGGCGGGTACTCGGCCAGCGCCCGCTCGCGCAACTCCTTCGCGCCGACGCAGTGGTCGTTCAGGTACGCGTCGTCCTGCCACCCTTCGCGGAAGATGACGTGCATCACGCCGAGCGCGAGCGCCGCGTCGGTGCCGGGCCGGATGGCAATCCACCAGTCCGACTTCGCGGCCGTCGGTGACTTGTATGGGTCGATGGTGACGATCTTCGCGCCGCGCTTGCGCGCGTCGAGTTGCACCTTCCAGAAGTGAAGGTTTGTGACCAGCGTATTGGAACCCCAGTTCACGATGTAGCGGGCGTTCACGGCGGCTTCCGGGTCGATCATCGCACGCGTGCCGAGTGTCACGTCGCAGCCCGCGGCGCCGGCCGTCGCGCAGATGGTGCGGTCGAGCAAACTCGCGCCGAGCCGGTGGAAGAACCGGCGGTCGAGGCTGGCGTACATCAGCTTGCCCATCGTGCCGGCATAGCTGTACGGCAAGATGGCCTGCGGGCCGTCGTCCGAAGCCGCGATCTCCTTGAACCGGTCGGCGATGGTGCGAATGGCCTCTTCCCACGAAATTCGCGCAAACTTCCCTTCGCCCTTGCGCCCGACGCGCTTCAGCGGGTGCAGCAACCGGTCCGGGTGGTACACGCGTTCCAGGTAGTTAGCCACCTTCTGGCACAGCGCGCCGCGGGTGAACGGGTGCTCCTTGTCGCCGCGCAATTCGATCGCGCGACCGGTCGCGTTGTCCACGGTAACGACCATGCCGCAGGTGTCCGGGCAGTCGTGCGGGCACACAGCTTTCACGGTCGTCACGGTTCCAAGCGCGTGGCGCATCTGAATTCCCTCTGTCGCGTCGGTTCGGGTATGGTAACAAGTGTGAGGGGCGTGAGGTGGTCGCACAAGGCGCACAGGGTTTCCGTCCTGCGTCTTGTACCGGCCGGAACTTCGACCGGAGCGGAATTCGCGGCAAAATCCGAACTGCTCCCTTGCTCTGACCAACCGCGACGATCAGATTATCACGCACGACCTCGCCGCACCGGGCCGAAGGATACCACAATGCCGGCACCCGCTACCGTGCCCGACTTTCTGGAAATGGTCCGCAAGGGCGGACTCGTTCCGGAGAAGAAGATCGACGACCTGCTCGCCCGGCACCGCGCGACCGGCAACCCGCAGACCATCGATCAGGCCGCGGCCGTCCTCGTCCGCGACGCCCAGCTCACCTTCTTCCAGGCCAAGCAGATCAAGGCCGGGCGGTACAAGCGGTTCACCATCGGCACCAAGTACCGGCTGCTCGAACTCATCGGCGCCGGCGGCATGGGCGCCGTCTACCTGTGCGAACACACCCTCATGAAGCGTCTCGTGGCGCTCAAGGTGTTGCCGCACGAGAAGCTCGACGACCACTCCAACCTCGAACGGTTCTACCGCGAGGCCCGCGCCGTCGCCGCGCTCGACCACCCGAACATCGTCCGCGCCTACGACATCGACCAGTACGAGAACCTCCACTTCCTCGTCATGGAGTACGTGGACGGCGCCAGCCTCCAGGAGGTCATCGCCCGGTATTCCTTAGAGAAGAAGCTGTTCGACCCGGTTCGCGCCGCGCACTACATCGCGCAAGCCGCCGTCGGGATGCAGCACGCGCACGAACTCGGCATGGTCCACCGCGACATCAAGCCCGGCAACCTGCTGCTCGACCGCACCGGCGTGATTAAAGTTCTCGACATGGGCCTGGCGCGGTTCTTCAACAAGCAGCAGGACAACGTGACCGAGAAGTACGACGACAAGTGCGTCCTCGGCACGGCCGACTACCTCGCGCCCGAACAGGCGGTCAGCAACATCGTGGACGTGCGCGCCGACATCTACTCGCTCGGCGGCACGTTGTACTTCATGCTGACGGGGCAGACGCCGTTCCCGGACGGCACCATCGCGGCGAAGTTGGTGGCGCACCAGACGCGCCACCCGCAGCCGGTGGAGGACTTCCGGTCCGACGTGCCGGCGGGCGTGCTGGCAATTCTCCGGAAGATGCTGCAGAAGAACCCGGCCGACCGGTACCAGGAGCCGATGGAGGTGGCGGAGGCGCTGGCGGAGTGGGCCGAGGAGCCGCTCGGACCGCCGCCGGACCGCGAGATGCCGGCGCTGTGCCCACTGGTGCGGGCACTGGCGGCACCGCCGGCCGTGGACCGGTCCGGTACCGGCATTAACCCGCCGCTCGCGCGCGTGCTGTTCGGCCCCGGCCGCGGGGTGTTCTCGCGCGGCACCGGGAGTTCGGCGAAGTTGCGACAGCAGCGCGGCGCCGACACCGGGGCGACCGCGAGTAACGCCGCGTTCCCGGCCGCGGGGTCGGGGGCGTCGAACCCGCGGTCCAAGCCCGGCACGCCCGCGAACGGCCCGGTGTCCACCGGCCGCGCGAGCGCCTCGCCGACCGCGCCGATCCCGTCGCGCGCGGGCACCGGTTCGACCGCGGCGAAGAGGCGCCCGGCGGCGCCGGCTCCCGCGCCGGCCCCACCCCCGGCGCGGCGCCGCACGTGGCTGATCGTCGCCGTCGCGCTGGTCGCCGCCGCCGTGTTCGTGGCCGGCCTGGTGGCCGCGTACCAGCTCGGCAAGGGCAACAAGGAGTCCGGGCCGGCGGACGTGACCAAAGGGATTTGAGGCCGCTCGCGGCTTCGCAAGTGTCCGGCGATGCGACTTGCGAAGCCGCGAGCGGCTTACACCCGGAATCCCGGCCCCGGAATCCCGCCGTACACTATACTTACGGCGGTCTCGCGCCGGAGATGCTTCATGCCCGCACCAACCACCGCGGACGAACTGCTGGACTTCGTCCAGAAAAGCGGCCTCGTCGAAGAGGCCCGCCTCCGCACCCACGTCCAGAAGTTGCGCGACGCCGGACCGCTCCCCGCCGACCCGACCAAACTCGCCCAGATGCTCGTCCGCGACGCCATCCTTACCTACTTCCAGGCCGAGCAACTCCTCCAGGGGAAGTACAAGCGGTTCAGCCTCGGCAAGTACAAGGTGCTGGAGAAACTCGGCGCCGGGGGCATGGGTCAGGTGTTCCTGTGCGAACACAAGCTGATGCGCCGCCGCGTCGCGGTGAAGGTGCTGCCGATCTCCAAGGGTGAGGACAAGGCCAGCCTCGACCGCTTCTACCGCGAGGCCCGCGCGATCGCCGCCGTGGACCACCCGAACATCGTCCGCGCCTACGACATCGACCAGGACGAGAACCTCCACTTCCTCGTCATGGAGTGGGTGGACGGCACCAACCTGCAAGACCTGATCAAGAAGTTCGGCCCGCTCGACATCACCCGCGCCTGCCACTACATCTACGGCGCGGCGGTGGGACTCCAGCACGCCCACGAGATCGGGCTGATTCACCGCGACATCAAGCCCGGCAACATCCTGGTGGACCGGGCCGGGGTGGTGAAGGTACTCGACCTCGGCCTCGCGCGCCTGACCAACGACACCGAGGACAACCTGACCCGGCAGAACGACGAGAACGTGCTCGGCACGGCCGACTATTTGGCCCCCGAGCAGGCGATGGACAGCCACACGGTGGACATCCGCGCCGACATCTACTCGCTCGGCGCGACGCTGTACTTCCTGCTCACCGGTAGCGCGCTGTTCCCCGAAGGGTCGGTCGCGCAGAAGCTGATTTGGCACCAGAACCGGCAGCCGCGGTCGGTCAAGGCGCTCCGCCTGGAGGTCCACGAAGCGCTGGTCGCGGTCCTCGACCGGCTGCTGGCGAAAGACCCGGCGAAGCGGTACCAGACCCCATCCGAGGTGATGACCGCGCTGGCCGGGTGGGTCGCCACGCCGATCCCGCCGCCGGCCGAGCGCGAGATGCCGACGTTGTCGCCGGTCGTGGCCGGTGCCGCGCGCGGGCCGGGCGCCGGGCCGACGCTGGCCGGACCCGCGTCCCTCGCCGGCGGGTTCGCCCGCCCGCACCCGTCCGCCGGCCAGCCCACGTTTTCCGCCGGCGCGACCGTCGTCGCCACCGCAACGCCGTCGCCGGCCGCGCCCGCCCTCGAACCGGCCGTGTGGTCCACGCTCGACCACGACACGCAGAACTCCGCCCGCGACAACACCGAGAAGCCCGAGCCGGCGGCACTCCCCCTGCCCGACGACGAGCGCCCGTCCCGCGTCGCGCGGCGCCAGCGGCCCGCACAGGGCGCCAGCGGCGGTAAGGGGAAGGTTCTGCTCCTGACGCTCGTCGGCGCGGTCGTCCTCGCCGGCACCGTCGCGGGCGTGTACTTCGCACTCTTCAACAAGACCGATCCGGGCACCACGGTCCCGAACCCGTCCACAAGTCGGAAGATCGTCGTCTCGAAGGCCGGTGGCGAACACACCGTCGGCTCAGTCCGCGAGGCGCTGGCGAAAGTCAACCCCGGCGACACCATCGTGATCGCCGACGCGCGGATCGTCGAGCCGACGCTGACGCTCAAGAAGGACCGGCACAAGGACATCACCATCGAGTCCGCGACCGCCGACGGCAAGCCGGCGGTGATCGAGTACGCGGCGAAGGGCGGCGGGAAGATGTTCGACGCGAGCGGCGTTGAGGGGTTCGGGTTGTGGAACGTCGAACTGGACGGGAAGGGGCAGGCCGACATCGGCATCGAGCTAAACGGCAACTCGGCCGGCGCGACGATCAAGGGCGTGACCGTGCGCAACGTCCAGAAGACCGGCATTCACCTGTGGAACGTCCTGGGCGCGGAGGGCCGCCCCATCCTGCTCGACCGCGTTCGCGTGATCCTCCCGCCGACCGGCGAGGCCGGTGTGTTGCTGCACGCGACCGGCCCGCTGGACAACAAGTTCGTGGCGATCAAGAACAGCCGGTTCGAGGGGCCGGGGCGCGCCGGCATCCGCTTCGACGGGCCGGCGCTCGATCTGGACGTGTCCAACAACCGGTTCTACAACCTGTCCGCGGGCGTCTCGTTCGCGAAGCCGGGCGGGCGCCCGACGAAGGGCACGTTCGCGAACAACACGTTCTACCAGATGCCGGTCGGGTTGCTGTTCGAGTGCGCCCCGCAGGAGGTCGGGTTATACGGCCTGAAGGTGTCGCTGAACTAC
Source organism: Gemmataceae bacterium (assembly GCA_947490035.1). GTDB lineage: Bacteria > Planctomycetota > Planctomycetia > Gemmatales > Gemmataceae > Gemmata. The sequence goes on along the minus strand of CANLGS010000101.1, from coordinate 224 downwards.
TTCGCGAAGACCGGCGAGTTGGTGAAAGCACCCGGTCCGGCCGCACTGGCGCCCGCGGACAACTTCTCGGACGCGGAGTCGAGACCGGGGAACCCACCGCTGGCCGCGACGAAGCACGGCCCGCCGCTGCCCGACACGAACCCGAACAACGACGACGCGGCGTTCCTGCGGTTCCCCGCGAACCCGCCGACGGCCGGCGGCAAACCTGTCGGCGCCACTCCGAG
>CANLGS010000100.1 GCA_947490035.1 Gemmataceae bacterium | reverse complement strand
TCGAACTCGACGCGCTCACCGCGTCCGGCCAAACGCTCGGTGAGAACCTCGAATGGTGGGCGAAGTCCGAACGCCGCTCGCGGCTTCGCGAGTTACTCCGCACGCGCGACAAGGTCGATCCCGACTTCGTCATCATGTCGCCGGAAGTGGCCCGCAAGCGCGGCTTGACGAGCACGGTCACGTTCCCCGTCGGGAACCTCGCGCCCGATGGGTGCGTCATCAAATCGACCGCCATCGACCCTTCGGTTGTGGACAAGTACGGCATCTACCGGAAGCTCGGCCCGGCGAAGGTGTTCATCACCGAGAAGGCCGCGATCAAGGCGATCAAGGGCGAAGGCGACCGCAAGGTCGTGCCGGGGGATGTGCTGGTGTTGTGCTGCCGCGGTCCGCTCGGAAGCGGGATGGAAGAAACCTATCAGGTGACTTCGGCGCTGAAGCATTTGAAGTGGGGCAAGCAGGTCGCGGTGATTACGGACGCGCGATTCAGCGGCGTCTCGACGGGCGCGTGCATCGGCCACGTGTCGCCGGAAGCGCTCGCGGGCGGTCCGCTCGGCAAGCTCCGCGACGGGGACCTGATTTCCATCGTGATCGACCGCAACAAACTGGAAGGCACGGTCGATCTGGTAGGCGACGCGAGCGGCAACCACGGCGTGCTGTGGGGCAGCGCGGAGTTGACAACGCGCCCGCCGCGCGAAGACCTCGCACCCGACCCCGCGTTGCCCGCGGACACGCGCCTGTGGGCCGCGCTCCAACACGCGAGCGGCGGCGTCTGGGGCGGCTGCGTGTACGACCCCGACCTGATCGCCGCAAAGCTGACCCAACGTGTATGATGGAGGTGCCGCGTGGCCGATACTCCGGTTCGCGTCGTGGTTGTTCGCAAGGGAAAGGTGAAGCCGACCGAGTTCCGGTTGCGGGCCGGGGAAGTCGGTCTTTCTCTCTTTCATGCTCCGGACGTGGTGAGTTGTGATGCCATCCTCGCGGCTGTGCGCGCGGCGGGAAAGCAAGGCGAACTGGGGCTTGCGGAAATCCCGATGAGTGTGTTCCATGAACTCAGCTTGCGATTGGTGCGAACGCCCGGTGGCACGCCTGACCCAGTGGTAAACGCACTGCACCTCGAAGCGCGGCCGTCACGCTGGCGGCGTCTGCTGTTGTGGGTGCGCCGCCGACCGGTTCACGAGTGGTTCAACGAACAAATAACGCCGCACTTGGCGGTGGTCGCCAAACTTATTGAGTGAGGAGAGCCATGAGTATATCGTTCCTTCCAGCAACGGATGCTGCTCGCGCCGCTGTCGCGCTGTTCGCCGAGAAGCCGCCGGTGCTGGTCGAGGTGCGGTTCCCGAACATGGGCACCTCGTCGGACTGGTTTTTGTGCGAAGACGCTGCCGAACTCGACGCAGTTCTGGACCGTCTTGGCCCCGGCGCGGAAGTTCACTTCAGTAGCGTTTGGGATCTGACAAACCCCGCCGGCGCGGTCGTGGTCCGCCGCTGAGCGGCGTCTGGGGCGGCTGCGTGTACGACCCCGACCTGATCGCCGCGAAACTGGGGAGGGAGTCGTCTCGTGAAGCGCATCGACATCCTGACGGAACCGACCGACTCGCTCGGGCGCCTGTTAAGCGCGCGCCGGACGGGTCTGCGCAAGTTCCGCCTGTTCACGGTCGCGTGCTGTCGTGCCGACTTCGACCTGATTACCGATCCAAATTGTCGCGAGTTGATGGATCTTGCTGAGCAGTTCGCAGACGGCGAAGTACCTGCCGTCGCGGTCGCGGAACTGCGAAGAAAGGTTCATCGCTGGGCGGCCCAACAACCACACATCACGCTCGAGCCGACAAACGAACTCGACCCTGATCCAGACGGCCACAAGCGCTGGATGCGCATCTGGGCGGCGTATCAAACGGCCAAGCCAACCGGCCGGCCCGTGTTCGGTTTCATGAACCACTTCCCGTACCGACCGCTCCTCGCGGACATCGTCGGCCCGTCGCCGATGTTCGCCATCTTCTCCCCTGAATGGCGCACGGACACCGCGGTGTCACTCGCTCGCGGGATGTACGATTCGCGCGACTTCAGTGCGATGCCGATTCTCGCGGACGCACTTCAAGACGCCGGGTGCGACAGCGCCGACATCCTGAACCACTGCCGCGACGCGAAGCAGGTTCACATCCGCGGGTGCTGGGTCGTCGATCTGGTGTTGGGGAAGGAGTGACGTTCCGCTTGTGGAAGGAGATTCCGCGTGACGCGCGATCAATACTACGAACTCGGTCGTCTCGGCCACTTCGACGGTAAACGCGTGGAACTCATCCACGGGGAAGTCGTCGAAGCGGGTCCAATCTCCTGGCCGCATTCATTGTGCGTCAGCTTGGTTTCCGATGCCTTTCGACTCGCGTTCGCCGGCAGTTTCTTCGTTGACATTCACCAGCCGTTTCCGGTTCCTCGCGCGGCGCTCGCCTCCGAGCCGGAACCGGACGTGGCCGTCATTCCCGGTGAGCCGCGCGATTACACCGATCACCCGACCGTTGCCGCCCTACTGGTGGAAGTATCGGACGCGACACTCTTCTACGACACCACCACGAAGGCCGAACTGTACGCGACCGCGAACGTGCCCGAATACTGGGTGCTCGATCTCGAACACCGTCAACTGATTGTCTTTCGCGATCCGCAACCGCTGCCGTTTCCCCCGGACCTCGCCGCGACTGCGTACCGCACACGCCTCACCTTCCTGCCGACGGATCGCGTTTCGCCGCTCGCTGCGCCGAATGCGTCCATTCTGGTGAACGATCTGCTGCCGTGATGGAACGAAAACGGCCTGCCACCCGCAGTTCGGCGGCTGCAAGATGCCACGGCGACCTCACTTCACCCACGGGGCGATGCGCTGCCAGACGGCCCACAGCTTCGCGGTCAGCGCGCCGGCTTCGCCCGCGACGCACGACACCACGCGGCGGTACGCCCGCGCCGCGCCCGCCGGCACGTCTTTCGGTGCGCACGCGGCGGCGGCTACTCGCAGTGCTTCCTTTGCTTCCTTGAACGCACCTGACTTGCCGTCCGGACCCGCCTGCTTCACCATCACCACAGACTGTGCCATCGCCAGGATCAGTCGCGTCGCGTCGGATGTCATGATGGCGTCGATCTTCGCGAGGTGCGCGACGGCCTCTTCCGGTTGGCCGCTGAGTGCGAGATCGAGCGCGAGCCACGCGCGGAAGTCCGCGAGCACGTCCTCCGGGCCGCCCAGCTTCACCGCGGCGCGGCACACGTCGGCCGCGCGCTCGTCCTGATCCATCAAGCGATACGTTGTGGCGAGTGGGCGCAGCATCCACGCTTCCACATCGGGGCGGTCGCGCCAGTCGGCCAGCCACGCGGACGCCATGCCATGATGCCCGGCCGCGACCAGCGCCGCGCCGGTCCGCGCCCACGCCACGTCGTCGGCGCGAAGGATGTCGTTGTACTTCTGCACGGCGGCTTGCACCGGCTTGCCGGCCTCGGCCAGCGCGCCCAGGTATGCCAGCACCACCTCGCGCCCGGCCGCGGGGTTCTGCGAGAGCAAGTCCGGCAGCCGCTCGGACACCGCGTCCGGCGTGCCAGCCGCGACCGCGCGGTCGGCCCACAGCCCGCCCACGTCCGCGTTCGCGTCGGGCGAGAACGCCAGTTCCTTCAACTCGTCGGTCAGCTTCGCGCCCCAGCCTTCGGCGTCGAACGCCTGCACCGCCTCGCGGAGCGTGCCGCGCGTCGCCTCGGGGTCGGACGCGAGTTCGCGGAAGCTCGACACCGCCAGTTCGAGTGAACCCTGCCGGCACGCGATCTGGACGCCGCGCAGACGCACCAGCGGCCCGTCCGCGTGTTCCTGAAGTGCCGCGAGCGTGCGCGCCGCGCTCGCCATGTCGCCGGCCGCGAGTTGCTCCGTGATGAGGTTCAGCCCGGCCGCTTCAAAGGTCGGGTCGAGGTCGAACGACTTCTGGAAGTCGGCCAGCGCGCCGCGCCGGTCGGCGACGCTCCGCCGCGCCTCGCCGCGGTAGATGTACGCGAGCGGGTTGGTCGGTTCGAGCTTCACAAAGTGCTCGCTCGCGTCGAGGCAGTCGCGCGGGCGGCCGGTGGCGTCGTACCACGCGGCGAGTTGCCGCCACCCGAGGACGAAGTGCGGCTGTTCGGACACCAGTTGCCGCATGATGGAAATGGCGCGCGCGCGGTCGCCGCGGCGCGCCTCGACCCACGCGGCGCGGGCGCGCAGTTCGTTCGGCAGCAGTTCGCCCATCTCGGCCGGCTTGCACGCGGTCAGCGCTTCGTCGTAGCGGCCGGCGAGCGCGAGTTGCTCGGCCTTGCAGTCGTGCCCCGGCATGAACTTCGGGTACGCCTTGATGACCGCCTCGGCCGCGCGCAGCCGGTCGCCGGGGTCGGCGTCCTGGCCTTCGGGCGAGTCGATCCAGAAGATCGGCGCCCACGGGTGGAACGGCCCGCCGCTCTGCCACGACTCGCGCAGCACGCGCTGCGCGCGGTCGTCCCACTCGGCCCGGCGGAGTTCGTTCAGCGCCGCCTGAATGGGGAACGCCGACGTGCCCGGCCCCTCGCACACCTCGGCGAACGCGCGCGCCGCCGTCTCGGGGTCGTCGGTCTTGCACGCCAACTGAATCTGCTTGACCGCGACCTCCGGCCCGCCCGCGTGTTCCTGGAGAACCGCCAGTGCGACGCGCGCCTCGCGGAACTCCTCGTCGGCGAGGCACGCGTCGAACAGGATCGCGGCGGCGGGCGAGTACGTCGCGCTGATCTTCAGCGCCTCGCGCAAGTCGCTCTTGCCGCCGTCGCGGTCGCCGGTCTGGAGCTTCGCTTCGCCGCGCATGGTCCACCCGGTCGGGTGGTGCGGTTGAAGCCGGACCAGTTCGCCGGCGGCCTCGCGGTAGAACTCCGGGCTGCCGGTCTCGTTGTACCAGTCGGCCAGTTGGTGCCAGCCCCACACGTAAGCCGGATCGACGGACACCAGCCCCTTCATGCTGTTGATCGCGGCCGGGTAGTCGCCGCGGCGGGCGTGGATCCACGCCTCGCGCCCTTGCAGGATCATCGGCAACTCGCCGGCGAACTGCGCCGGCTTGGCCGCTTCCAGGGCCGCGTCGAACCGGCCCATCTCCGCGAGCCGCTCGGCCCGCAGGTCGTGCGCCTCCACGTTCTTCGGCTCGAGCGCGACGGCGCGGTCGAGCGCGGCCAGCACCTCGTCGTTGTGCCGCGGGTGCGGCAGGATGCGCGCGAGCCGCAGCCACACGCGCGGGTCGCCGGCGCGGTCGCGCGACAGCTCGCGCGTCAGTTCGGCCGGCACATCGGGTTCGTCCAACCGCTCGGCCCACATCTGAACCGCGTGCCACGCCCAGTCGTACCCCGGTTCGAGGCGCACCGCGGTCTTCGCGCGCTCCAGCGCCTCGCGCGAACGGCCCTCGTCCCAGAGCCGTTCGGCCAGGAAGCCGTGCGCGAGCGCGTCGAGCGGGTTGCGCACCGTCGCGCGTTCGAGTACGACGATGGCCTCGTCGCGCAGTTCGGCGTCGTCGAGCGCGTCGGCCAACTCGCGCGCGGCCAGTGACCACCCCGGCGACACCGCGACCGCCTGCCGCAGCGCGTCGAGCCGGCCCTCGGCGTTGCCCGTCGCGTGGCAAATCTGCGCCAGGTCGATCCACAACTTGCCGAGCAGCGGGAACCGGTCGGCCGCTTCGCGCGCGAGCGAGTGCGCCTCTTCCATTCGCCCCAGCACGGCCATCTGCTGAACGACGGCGGACCACGCGTGCCACAGGTCCGGGCGGTCGTCGAGAATGTGCGCCAGCGTTTCGAGGAGTCGCGCGTGGTCGTCCGGGTCGCCGCCGTTATGGAACACGTGGTGCGAGATGCCGACGAACGCCATCAGCCCCTCGCCGGTGTGCGGCTGGCCGCGCAGTTCGGCTTCCACGAACTCCAGCGCCTCGCGCTTCTCGCGCCGCCCGCGACTGAGCTGCACGAACTCCGCGATCAGCGGTTCCTGGTCGATGGTGTGGCGCAGCCCGGCGCGGATCGCGGTCAGCGCCTCGGCCGTGCGGTCGGCGCGCTTGTGAACCTGCGCGAGGACCGAGAAGTACCACACGTGGTCGGGTTCGAGTTCGCCCGCGCGCGTCACGTCGGCGAGCGCCTCGGCGGTCTGCTTGCGGTCGGCCAGCACGAGCGCGCGCTGGCGGAGCGCCCACGCGTCGTCCGGGCACTCGTTGAGTACGGCTTGCAGCGCGAGGTCGGCGCCCGCGTCGGTGTCTCCGGAGAGGAACTCGGCGCGGAGCTTGAGCAGCGGGTAGTGGTGCGGGAACCGCTGGCACGACTGCGCGAGGTGGGTGCGCGCCGCGCTGCGGCCGTCGGTGTCGGCGAGCAGTGCCGTGAGCGTGCGGTGCGCCTCCATCGAGAGCGGTTCAAACTTGATCGCTTCGAGGTAGTGCGCGCCGGCGGTGGCGATGTCCGGCTTGGTGCGCGCGACGCGGGCCGCGGCCTTGTCCCACGCGACCGGCGGAACCAGCGCCTTCGCGGTGGCGAGGTCGGTGTCGGCCTGCGCGAACCGGTCCGCGGACGCGTAGCACTCCGCGCGGAACAGGTAGAGTTCGCCGAGCGCCGATTCTTCCGGCGAGCGGGGGGCGTAAGCCCCCTGATCTTTGGCAACATCAGGGGGCTTACGCCCCCCGCTCGCCAGCTTGTTGATCGCCTGATCGACGGCGGTCATCGCCTGTTCGGGTTCGTCGCGGTCCATGAGCGCGTGGAACAGCGCGCGCGTCGCGGCGGGCACCGGCACCGCGGCGCGGCCGGCACGCTGCTGGAAGAGGCGCAGCGCTTCGGGCACCTGTTCTGTGGCGCGGGCCGCGCGGAAGTAGGCGTCCGCGAACTGGTCCTCGCGCTCTTCGAGCGTACACGCGAACCGGTACAGTTCCGCGGCCTCGTCGAAGTTGCGCTCCTGCCACCACTGCGTCGCGAGCAGGTAGTAGCCCGCCGCGGCCGTCGGCCGGTCCTGCACGGAACGCCGCAGGAGGCGCGCCGCGTCAGCCTGCCGGTGCGGGTGTGGCAGAATCGACTGCGCGAACGTCTGCACGACCATCGGTTCCGCGTCGAGGCGCGAACTCTCGGCTTCCAGCAGCGCCGCGCGCTCCGGCATCCGGTTCAGTTCGCGCAGCACGTTCGCCTTCGACAACACCCACGTCGATTCATGCGGGAAGCTCGCGAGCAGCGCGTCGTACAGCGCGAGCAGCCGCAGCGGGTGCGCGTCGTATCGCGCCAACACGAGTTCGCCATAACGGGTGAACCTGCTGTCGGCGAACCGGTCGCGCATCACGCGGAGGGCGGCTTCGGCCGCGTCGCGGTCGTGCGCGATCAGCGGCTTCTGCACCGCGTAGAGCGCTTCGCGCGCGTCGGCGTCAGCGAGCACCGGTAGCCCATCAAGTTGGCCCGCTTGCGACGGCGGCACGATGACGAGGCAGCGCGGGCCGAACGGGGCGAACCGCTTCGCGAGCGAAGCCACGGGCGCATCGACCGGCCGGCGGTCCATGCCGTCGATCACGGAAATGGAGCCGCGCATCGCGTCGGCGCCGACGCACAGCCGCGGTTGCGAGAAGCCCGCTTCCACGAGCGTCACGACGAACGGCACCTTCCGCGCAATGAGCGCGACGGCGGCGTCGAGCGAGAGGGTGAACTCGCGCGCGACCCAACCGGCGGCTTCGGCGCGCCGGCGTTCGCCCGCGTCCGGCAGCCCGTCGCCGGGCGGCGCGCCTTCGGACGTGCCCGGCAGCGGGTGTCGCCAGAACCGCGACAGCAGTTCGTACACCGTGGGCACCGCGGGCGCCGGCGGGAAGTCGAGTTTGAGGATGCCTCTTGGCGAGCGAACATCTTCGTTCTTCCCCTCTCCCCTTGCGGGAGAGGGTGGCGAGTCTTCGAGCCGGGTGAGGGGTGAGACCTCCACGCGCGTGAAGCCTTCCCCCTCACCCGTCGGCGAAGCGCCGACACCCTCTCCCGCAAGGGGAGAGGGAGAAGAAAAGCCGCTCGCCACGACATCCAACCGCCCCGCGAACTGGTCGTAGAACTCGTCCTTCACCTCGCGGGCGAAGCGCGCGGCGACCGCCGGTTCGCCGAGGAAGTAGGCGGAGTCGGCGCGCCGCGCGGCCAGCCACTTCGCCACCTCCGGCTCCATCAGCGGCGACAACTCCGCGTACCGGTCGAGCGTGCGCCGGGCGTCCGCGTAGTGCCCGAGATCGGTCTGCAGCGCCGCGAGTTGCGCGGACACGAGGCCGCTTTCGAGATTGCGGTCCGCTTCCGTAAGGAAGTCGAGCGCCTCGCGATCATGACCCTGACGCAGAAGGAGGTGCGCGACGGACTGCACGCCGGGGCGGAACCACGGGTGAATTTCGAGTGACCGGCGCGCCGAAACCATCGCGTCGTCAAGGCGGTCGGCGAACTCGTACACGCTCGACCGCTCGATGCACGGCCACGGCCGGTCCGGGGTGATCGTCTCGGCGCGGTTCAACAGCCGCTCGGCGCGGTCGAAGTCGCGCAACCGGGCGATGATGAACGCGCTCAGCGCGAGCCAGTCGGCGTGCAGTTCGGGCGGCGCGTCGGACCAGTCGGGGTGGTTCCGCATGAACCGCCACGTGGACAGCGGACCGAACCGCTCCATGCGGTAGCGGGCGTGGTAGTAGATCGCTTCGGGGTACGCGGGCGTGGCGCGAAACGCAACGAGGTGCATCCGGCGACCGAGCTTCGGCGCGCCGAGTTGAATCGCGAGCCGCCCGCCGATGAGCCGCGCGGCCGTGCCGGACCACTCGCGCAGCGGCCCGAGCGCGGTCGCCGCGTCGAACGCCTGGCGGTAGTGACCCTGCGTGTAAAGTTCGCGGACGCGGGTCAGGTCGGCGGGTGCGAGTTCCATGCAGCGAATCCGGTGAAGAGTGCGAGCCTGCGCGACGAAGGCCAGGGTTGCTCGGTTGAATCCTTTGCGGTGGGCCGAGCGAAGACCCCTCACCCGCCGCGAAGCGCGGCGACCTCTCCCCGCAAAGCCGGGGCGAGGTGGGGACGGCTCGTGCTTCCGTGTGCCGATCCAGCGCGCATTGCTCGTGGAGAAGAACAGGTGTACCCTAGGCTGATCGGAAGTTGGGCTTTCGATGGAATTATTGGTTCGAGTTCGATCCCGTTTTTGGTTCACACGGCTCGTGAATTCCGCTGCTTTTCCAGCGAAAAGTTCCGTTCCCCCGGCGAACTGATTCCAGAACGGGGATG
>CANLGS010000099.1 GCA_947490035.1 Gemmataceae bacterium | reverse complement strand
GGGTTGGGGTGGGGTTCTTCGCGCACCGCGGTAACACGCGTGTAACGCGGCAATCTTCGGCGCGTGCGTCGTCGTCGTTCTTCCAGTAGCATCAGGTGTGCTACCGACTCAATCGCGGAGGTGTTCCATGCGACGTTCCCTGTTCACCGTGGCGGCGGTCGCGCTGCTCGCGGCCCCGCTCGGTGCGGCCGAAACCTGCGGGCACGGCACGAAGCTCGACTTCGTCGAAAGCCCCAAAGAGGCCGCGGCCCTCGCGAAGAAGGAGCAGAAGCTCGTGCTCGTGCTTCACGTGTCCGGTCACTTTGAAGACCCGGGCCTGACCTGAAACAACGCCGAAGCGCTCCGTGTGGGCGCCCTGAACAACGCCGAAGTCGGGAAGTACTGCAACGAATACTTCGTGTCGTCCTATCAGAAGGTCGCGACCTTCAAGATCGTGGGCAATCAAAAGCAGGGCGGGAACGTCGCCGCGTACTTCTGTGCGCCGGACGGCCGCGTGCTGCACTGCGTCGCCGGACCGGTGGACGCCGCAACCTTCCTCCGCGAATCGAAGTGGGTGGTCGAAACCACGAAGACCTGCATGAAGGACAGCACCGGCAAGGACGGGAAGATGGACGGAGCCAAGTTCAAGGAACTGTTCCGCAAGGCCCACGCCGAGAAACTGCGCACGGAGTTCGGCATCGTGGTCGAGGCGGTGACCTACGACCCGCCGGAGGCGATGGACGAGAAGGACGCGCTGACCTACCGCGACCCGACCGGTCGGCCGCTCGCGCCGAAGCTGCCGCCGCCGCCGATCAACGGCCCGGACGTGACGATCAGCGACAAGAAGTTCGAGGCGATGCAGAAGGAAGCCGCGGCCGCGCCCGGCAACCGCTACGCCGCCTGCGGCAAGGGCGGGGGTCGGGTGGTGGTCACCAACCAGAGCCTCGTTCACCAGATCATGGCCGCTCACTCGATGGCTCCCATCGAGCGCGTCTACGGGACGGTGTTCGAGAACATCCTGGGCGAGAAGATCTCCACGAAGCCGGTGGACGTGGTGAAGCCGTTCACTTGGATGGACAAGGACGGCAACCGGCTGCGGCCGGAGAAGGCGCTGCCGCCGAACGGCCCGTAACGGTCAAGCGGCTCGTCAAGAGCGCCTCGGCCTTCGGATCACTCCACCAGTCCGCGGAGTTTGGCCCGGAGGCGTTTCAGCACGCGACTCTTGGCGAGGATCACCGCGTTCAGCGACAGCCCCACTTCGGCCGCGACCTCGGCCGGCGCCAGCCCGTCGATCACCTGCCGGCGGAACGCCTGCCACGTGGCCGGGGCGAAGTCGCCCTCGACCGCCCGCAGCGCCCGCGCCGCGACGTACTCGTCGTGTTCGCGGTCCCAAATCTTGGACAGCGCGGTGTCGTCTCCGGCGAGTTGATCGAGATCGACGGACGGCGCAATGGGACGCGTGCGGAAGAACTTCTTGGTGTGGTTGGCGAGGATGCCGCGGAGCCACGCCCGGAACGCGCCCGGCCCGCAGTACTCGAACTCGGCCACCCGCCGGACGACCACCATCAGCACCTCTTGGATGATGTCGTCGCGGTCGGCCGCGGGGACGCCGGCGCGGGTCAGCCACCCGGCGAGGAGCGGGGAGTACAGGTCGTTCAGCCGCTGCCAGTCGTCGGCCGCGCCGTCGGACAGCCGGCCGAGCCAGGAGAGTGAGGTTTCCACGGGCGCTCCTCGTTATGGCTTCGGGGCGTCGAGTTCGGTCACGCTCCAGAGCTTCACCTCGCCGTTCGTCGCACCCGTGGCGATGACTTTGCCATCCGGGCTGACGGCCACTCCCCACATGGCGGCGCTCGTCCGCACTTCGCCGAGCTTCTTCCCCGTCAGGGAGTCCCAGACGCGCAGCCAGCCGTCGTTCGATATACTGGCGAACCTGCCGCCGTCGGCGAACGCGGCAAGATTACCCTCTGATTCGTGCGCCTTCACCGCGAACAGTTTTTTGTCGCCCGGCCAGTCGGTGCCGATCAACTCGCCGGTGTGCAGGATGCCGACGATGGCGGTTCCGTGGCGCGTCCACTTCGCCATGCGGACGCTGTTCTGCGGGAGGCCGGGCAACGGGATTCGACCGACGACGCGAAGCGACGGGTATTCGCGCACGAGCAGGACCGCTTCGCGCTGGCCGTTCAAGGTGAACGTCGTGTCCGGGATCAGCAGCTTTGTTCCGTCCGGCGAGAACTCGGCGAACCGCATCTCGTTCCACTGCGGCCCGGTGATGACCTTCTCGATGGCTTCCGTTTTCAGCGTTGCCCTGTAGATCAGTTCGTGAACGCAGATCAGGAGGTGGTTCCCGTCGGGGGTGAAATGGACGCCCCAGCAACCCCTCGGAGGAACCGGACCGACCCGGTGCAGTTGTGCCCCGGTGACCAAATCCCGTACGTTAACCCACCCTTCGCCCGCTGTTTCGCTGTAGCACGCCACGGCCTTGCCGTCGCCCCGCGTCGACAACCACAACACCTTCTCGTCGGTGAACTCCTTCGCCACCTTTCCTGTTTCCGTGTTCCAGATCGCGACCCCGTCGCCGCGGACGCTCAACCGTTTTCCGTCCGGACTGAAGTCCAGGTGGTAGAGGTTCCCCTTTTGCTTCAGCGTTGTTAACTCTTGGAGCCGGACCGGTTTCGCCGGTTCGATCTCCGCTGGCTTCGCTGGGGGAGCCTTCTCCCGCGTGATTTTCGCCACCACCACGTCGCCGCGCTTCAAGGTCGCCCGGTCGATGTCGAGCGTCAGGCCGGTGGCCTTCCCGTTCACCTCGAACTCGTACACCCCGGACTTCAGAACCAGCTTCTGCTTCGTTTTCGTGTCGTACACCTCGACGACCTTCCCGCCCTGCTTCACGACCACTTCCACGTCGTCGCCGGTGGTCTCGATCACCAGTTCGCCGGTATCCGTTTTGATCCGGTGCTGGACGACCGCGGCGCCCGCCGCGGCGACGAGTGCGAACAGCAGGCCCGCGGCCACCGCGAACCGGCGGCGCGACCGCGGCGGGGCGCCTACGACCGCTACCGGCTGGGCTTCGTCGACGAGCGTGACGCAGAAGCGGTCGAGCGCGTCGGCCGCGGCTTCGGCCGTCTGGTAGCGGGCGGCCGGGTCTTTCGCCGTCATCCGCGCCAGGACGCGGGCCAGCTTCGCCGAGATGCCCGCGACCGGGTCCGGGGTGCGGGCCGGGTCGCGGTGGGCGTCGAGTTTCTGAAGGGTGGAATCGCCGGGGAACGGCACGCGCCCGGCGAGCAGGTGGTACAGGGTGCAGCCGAGCGCGTACACGTCGGACCGGGCGTCGGCGGTGCACGCGTCGGTCGCCTGCTCCGGGGCGATGTAGTCGGGCGTGCCCATCACCATGTTCGCCCCGGTCAGGTCGGTCGCGGTCACCGCTTCCGCGCCCGCGCCGACCAGCCCGAAGTCGAGCACCTTCGTGGCGCCGTCGGTCGCGCGGATCAGGTTGGCCGGCTTGATGTCGCGGTGAACCAACCCGGCGGCGTGGGCGTGAGCCAGCCCGCGAGCGGCGTCGCGCACCGCGCGGCACGCATCAGCGACCGGCAGCGGCCCGCGCCGCACCACGTCCGACAGAGCCTCGCCGGGGACGTACTCCATCACCAGGAAGTGCGTGCCGTCGGCCTCGTCCGCGTCGAACGCGGCGACGATGTTCGGGTGGTGTAGGGCGGCGACGGCACGCACCTCGCGGCGGAACCGCTCGACCGCGCCGGGACGCGCGAGGAACTCCGGGCGGATCACCTTCAGCGCAACCGGCCGGCCCATGACGGCGTGTTCGGCCAGCCACACGTCGCCCATGCCGCCCGCGCCGAGCCGGCGCACGAGCTTGTACCGCGAGTGCCCGACCAGCCCCGCCGGGGCGCCGACCAGCGCCAGAACGACGGGCGGACCGGAATAGACCTGGGTGGCGGCGGCGTCGGTCGGCGACTCGGGCGCGGGCGTGGCGGCGGCCGCGCGGGCGGCGGCGACCCGCGTGCCGGCGGCCGTGACCAACTGAACGAACGTGTCGCAGGAACGCGCCGTCGCCGCCCGCGCCTGGCACGCCGGGCACTCCGCGAGGTGGCTCTCCGCCGCGCCCTCGGCCGCGTCCGGCAGTTTGCCCAACAGTAAGTCGTGCAGTTCGGCGTCGGACAGGTGGGTGGCCAAGTGCATCGGTAATCCGCCCGCGGTGGAGTGATGATCCTACACCGAATGCGCGCCGGGCGGTGGAGATGTCACGAATCCGCGCAAAACGCGAACTGTAGCGGCGAGAAGTGAATCCGGCGCGTGTGCTCAGCCGTCGAGGTCGAGGGGCGAGCCGTCGTTGACGGTACACAGCTTCTGGAAGGTGGTCGCGGGGACGGAGTAGCGGATGGTGCGCACGGACCCGTCGCACAGCACCGCCTGAATTCCGGCCGGGTGCGACGAGCCGAAGTAGTACGACTCGTCGCACCCGTTCTGGCGCCCGTTCGGGCGCGGCCCGCGCAAGCCGACCGTGCCGATCGCGAAGCTGATCGTGTCGTTGTCCCAGCCGTCGGTGTAGCCCTGATCGTCGTTGCAGTCGGTGGCCGTGCCGCCGGCGCCGAGGTTCAGGAACTTCTCGCCCACCAGGAGCGCGTTCGAGGTGCCGTCGGTAATGGCGGTCAGCGTAACGCGCCCGGCGCCGGTGGTCACCAGCGCGCCGTCGCCGCTGTTGCACGGCAGCCCTTCGCCGGGGCAATGGGGCGAGCCGAACGCGCCGCCGTTGCCGGCGTAGTCGATCAATCCGCGATCCGTGCCGACCGGCCACGGGCGCACCGTCGGGCCGCGCAGCGCCGGGCAGAAGTACAACTTGACCGGGGCCGCCATCACCAGTCCGTCGCTCGGGTTCGCCCACACCGCCTGCTGTTCGACGTGCGGCAGAATCTGGTACGGCCAGCCCCACGCCTGCGTCTGGTAGGTCGCGGGGGCGCCGCCGGCGAAGGTCCGCGGGGCCGAGAACAAGCCGCCGCCGGAGGGGAACGCCGCGTGCGCGTCGTGGTGGGCGTGGAACGCCAGCCCGATCTGCTTGAGGTTGTTCTGACACTTCACGCGCGCCGCGGCCTCGCGCACCTTCTGCACGGCGGGCAGCAGCAGGCCGATCAGCACCGCGATAATCGCGATGACAACCAGCAGTTCGATTAATGTGAACGCGCGACGGGACACGGCCAACCCTCCTGCCCCAATGTAAGCCGGCCCGCGTGCGGTGTCAAAAGCGGCGCGGGCGCCGACGGATGTTCCGTCGGCGCCCGCGCCCGAGTTCCGGGAGGTCCGTCCGCGCGCTACCGGTTGCAGCCCGGCGCCAGGAACGCGATGAGCACGATCGGCAGCGGCAGACCCAACAGCAGCGCGGCGAGACCGTAGCGGATCTTCCCGAAGCGGCTGATGGGTTCTTCTTGCGGCATCATATCAGTATCTCCTCAAAGGAGTGGTGAAGGGGACGGCGGTTCTTGCGTCGGTCGTCTGTGACTGACGGCGGATGTAATGCAACACGTGTGCCGAACCGGGCGCGCCGCGCCGCGAGATTTCCCCGGATCGGGCGGCGCGGCCCGGTGAAGATTGCGCGAAGAACGGCCGGAACCCTTGTTCCGGGGCGTTCGAGTCGCGAAGTACCTTGTGTGGAGGCCGATTCACCCGACCGCTCAAAGGGACCGTGTATGAACTTCTGGGAAGCCGCGTTCTCACTCCCGGCCTGGCCGCTGTTCGCGTTCATGCTGGCCTTGCTCGTCGCGTTCGCCTTCGAGTTCATCAACGGGTTCCACGACACGGCCAACGCGGTCACCACGGTCATCTACACGCGCTCGCTCCGGGCCACGCCCGCCGTCATCTACTCCGGGTTCCTCAACTTCCTCGGCGTACTCCTCGGCGGCACCACGGTCGCCTTCGGCATCGTCAACCTGCTGCCGGTCGATCTGCTCATCGCCGGGCGGTCCGGGGCGGCGCTGGTGATGGTGCTGTCGCTCTTGCTCGCGGGCGTGACGTGGAACCTCGGCACGTGGTACTTCGGGCTGCCGGTGTCCAGTTCGCACACGCTCATCGGCTCGATCCTCGGCGTCGGCATCGCGAACAGCCTGTGGGAGAAGAAGGGGCTGGCCGGGGTGGACTGGACGAAGGCCACCGAGACGGGGCTGGCGCTGCTCCTCTCGCCCATGATCGGGTTCGTCCTGGCGGGGCTGCTGCTGCTGCTCATGAAGGTGTTCTTCCGGTCGCCGCGGCTGTACACCCCGCCGGAGGGCGACGACCGGCCGCCGACCGCGATCCGCGTCGTGCTGATCGGCTCCTGCGGCGGGGTGAGCTTCGCGCACGGCTCCAACGACGGGCAGAAGGGCATGGGCCTGCTGATGCTCGTGCTCATCGGCTTCCTGCCGCTCCACTACGCGCTGACGGTGAACGACCCGGAGGTCGCCCCGACCGTGCTGGCCGCGGTCGGCGAGGTGCGCGAAGCCTACGCGAAGGCGGAGATCGAGATTCCGAAGCGGGACGAAAAGAAGGGCGAGACGGAGGCCAAACTCGGCGACCACCTGGCGGTGATCGAGGCCGAGCTGAAGGACAAGAAGAGCTTCGAGGAGTTGCCGCGAGACAAGGAGAGCCGGTGGGAGGTGCGGCAGGCAATCGCCGGGGCCGCTCGCGCCTTGAAGAAGACGGAGAAAGACGACAAGCTGCCCCAGGAGTTCCGCGACAAGTTGACCAAGCTGCGGAAGGAGAAGCTCCTGCCGGCGGTGGAATACGTGCCGCTGTGGGTGGTGATCGGCACCGCGCTGGCGCTGGGCATCGGCACCACGATCGGCTACAAGCGGATCGTCAAGACGGTGGCCGAGAAGATCGGCAAGACGCACCTGACCTACGCGCAGGGGGCCGCGGCGGAGATCGTCGCGGCCATCATGATCCAGGTCGCCGCCCGGACCGGGCTGCCGGTCAGCACGACGCACATCCTCAACAGCGGCGTGGCCGGCACGATGGTGGCGAACAAGTCCGGCCTCCAGTGGAAGACGATCGGCAAGATCATGACGGCGTGGGTGTTCACGATGCCGTCGTGCATCCTGCTCGCGGGCGCGCTGTTCTGGATCGGCCGGCTGCTCGTCGGGTGACTTCTTGGCGAACCCCGCCCGCAAGGGCGGGGGTGGCCGCGCCTCCCAACCACCCCCGCCCTTGCGGGCGGGGTTCGCCAAGAAGTCACTTCATCAGCTCCGGCAGGTGCCACACCTCGACCGTCTTGCCGGTGCCGAGGATCATCACGTCGTCGTTCGGGCCAAAGGCCAGCGCCTTCACGGGCGCACTCAGCTTCTTGCGCTGAAGCACCTTCGCCGTCGCCACGTCCACGATCGCGAGCCAGCCGGTGTTGTCGGTCACCGCGAGCCACGCGCCCGATGGGCTGAACGACAGCCCCACAACCGGCGCCGCGAACACCGCCTCCAGCGTCGGCTTGCCACCCTTGTACGGCCAGATCGCGACCGTTCCCTTGTCGTCGCCGGTCGCGAAGTCGCCGGTGCCGGTACACGCGGTCCACGCCTTCACCGGTGCCTTGTGATCGCGGTTCGCAGGTTCCGGTTTCATCAGCGCCGACCAGATCGTGATCCCGCCGTCCGGCGCGCCGGCGAACAGCCGGTTGGACGGCGTCCACGCGAGGAACGTCGGGCCGGCGGGCTTCGCCGGGTCGGGGCTGGTCGCGGGAATGATCTCGTCCTTCGGGCCGACCGTCGCGAACCCCTTCGCCTTCGCCGACGGGTTTAACACAAATGTTGTCGGGAGGTACCGGTGCGCGAGCACGTTCGCGCGGACCGCGGCGAACCGGACGCGGTCGCTCGCCAGTTCGGGGGCCACCGCGACGAACGCGCCGGTGATCTTCGCGGGCGCCGCCGGGACCACGCCACGCGGCACCGCGACCACGCCGGTCGAGGTCGTGACGAACAGGAACTTGCTGGCCGAATCGAACTGCACGCGGGTCACCGGACCGTCCGCCTTCGGGCTAGGGAGCGTCGCGTCGAACGTCGGCTGGTCGAGCGGCCAGACGCGCGTCGTTCCGTCGGCGAACCCGATGGCGAGGTGGTTGCCGTCCGGGGCGATGTCCAGCGCGGTCACCTCGGCCGACCCGTCTTCCATCGCGCTGACGCCGCTCGCGTAGGCCTTATCGACGTAGGACGGCGCGCGCCGCGGACCGGGGTCCGGCGGCGGGCCAGGGTCCGGCGGGTTCGGGTTCGTCGTGCCGGGCGGTTCGACCGCCGGTGGCGGGGTCTGCGCCTGCTCGATGGCCTGCTTCCGCCCGGCGAGGTACGCGGTCGCGCCGAAGAAGAACACGCCGGTGACCAGCACGCACAGCGCGGCCATCACCGCGACCTGCCCGGGCACGGACCAGCGCGAGAAGAGTACGACGGCCGCGTTCGCGAGAAGACCGAGCAGCGCGAACGCGGCGCCGACCTTGAGACCGAACTCCAGCCCCACGTTCGCGGTCTGCGAGAGGACGAGCGGCCCGCCGGCCAGCCCGAGCGCGAAGATGAGCGCAAGCCACAAGAGCCACCACTTCCGCCGGTAGTCGGCCGCGACCGGGACCGGGCGCGCGCCCGCCAGGAACGCGATCGCGTCGCGCGCCAGCGGCCGCGCGGAGCGGCCTTCCACGCGGAGCGTGACGGCGCGCTTGTCCGGCAGTGTGACGGTCAACTCGCCGGGCGCGGGCGCGTCGGCCCGGCACCCCACCGGGACGTACAGGAACGGCTTGAGCGGTTCGACTTCGAGGAACACGCCGTGCGGCACGAACACCGCGAAGCACGGCCCGACGTGCTGGCGCAGCGAGTCGGCCAGCACGCGCACCGGCACGCGGAACGGGGCCGCCTCGGGCGGGTGCCCGCCGGCCGGCGCCGGCTCGTCGTCGAGCGACAGCGGCCCTTCGCCGTCGAGCGATAACGGTTTCGTCTTGGCGAGCGGGGGGCGTAAGCCCCCCGAGGGTTTGGGTGGTGGTGTCTTGGGCGCTGATGTCTTGGGCGCGGTGGGCGCAGTCTTCGCGGGCGGCGCCACGGCCGGCAGGTACACCGACGCCTCCAGCGCGGCGGTCAGATCGACGCGCGCCAGGCACTTCGGGCACTTCGCCCACCGCTTGTGTTCGGTCCCGTCGGGCAGCTTCAGCCGCTTCCCGCACGCCCGACACACGACGCGCACCGCCATAACCGGTTTCCTCCCACACCCGTTCCTGAGGATTGTAACTCGCGGAAGTCGCAACCGGTGTTGTAATCCGCGGCGCGACGCGG
>CANLGS010000098.1 GCA_947490035.1 Gemmataceae bacterium | reverse complement strand
TTGGTTCATCCCCGTTCTGGAATCAGTTCGCCGGGGGAACGGAACTTTTCGCTGGAAAAGCAGCGGAATTCACGAGCCGTGTGAACCAAAAACGGGATCGAACTCGAACCAATAATTCCATCGAAAGCCCAACTTCCGATCAGCCTAGTCGCCGAGTACGCTCCCGGCGCGGGCGGGCGCGGGCGGTGGGCTGAACTCGCGGCGCATCCCCCCGTCGGCGCCCATGAACCCGGCGACCGCTTCGGCGCACCGCGGGTTCCGCACCAGCCACTCCGCCAGCGGCTGCCATTCGCCGTGGTCCTGCGCCCGGAGGGCGAGCGCGAACCCGTCGCCCACTTCGGGCGCGGTGGTCTCGGCGCTGGACGAATCGGACGACATGGGCGGGTTCCTCGGTTCACGCGTTCGGCGGGATCAGGACGCCGCGCAGCCCGGTCACGGCGCGGTGCAGCAGCAGCGACACCGCACCCTCGGAACGGTTCAGCAGCCGCGCGATGTCGGACACCTTCATTGCCTGCAAGTACCGCATCTCGACGGCGAGCCGCTGCGCGTCGGGCAGTTCGCCCAGCGCGACCGCGAGCCGCGCGAACCGCTCGTTGCGGTCGGCCCGCTCGCTCGGCGAGGTGTGGTCGGCCGCCAGCCAGTCGGCGAGCCGCACGGACGAGTGGGCGAGTTCGTCCGGCGACACGTCCGTCCGCGTGCGACCGTGCTTCCGCATCGCGTCGGTGAGGTTGTTCGAGAGCGCCCGCCGCAGGTACGCGAGTACCTCGTACTCCGCACGCCCGTTGAACTTTTCCGGGGTTTTGAGCGCTTCGAGGAGTGTTTGGCTTACGAGGTCTTCGGGGTCGAGTTTGCCCCGCAGCCACGCGGGGAGCAGGTAGCCCGCCCACTGCATGAGCGCGGCGTGGTGGCAGGACAGGTCGAGGGTCAGTTCGGGCATTGGTTGTTCCTCGCGTGATACGCACTCAGCGGACGAGGCCGCCCGATCTTACGCGAAGTTGCGAGAAAATGCCGCGAGCGAAATCGGCCCGCCCGCGGGCGGGCCGGGTTCGCTCATCGCTTCTCAATCACCGTGAGGGTATGCTTGACGTGAGTAATCGGAGGGAAAGTGATGCGCGCGACATTTCTGGCACGGGCGCTGCTGTTCGCGGGCGCTGCCGTTCAGCCGGTCGGCGCGCAGCCGCCGCAGACGGTCAACATCTTCAAGTTGAAGAACGCGGACGCGGAGAAACTCAGCCCCATCATCGCGAACATCTTCGGCCGGCAGGGTGCGACCGTGACCGTGGACGCCCGCACCAACTCGCTGGTGATCGCGTCGGACCGGGACACGCTGGAAGAGATCCGCAAGCTGATCGAGAAACTCGACAAGTAGGACGCGACGAAGTGCTCGTGCCTCCGTCACGGCTGACGAAGCCGGACGTCGCCGATCTCCACCGTCTGCTCGTCAGTGTCCACCCGGTAGAAAACCGACACCTCGCCCGCGAACATGATCCGCACATCGTTCTCCTCACGCGACTCACCGACGTTTTCCGGGTCGGTTGACAACTGATGGTTGATTTGGCGAAGCGCGAGGGCGAACTCGCGCTTGCGTGACGGGTTGTCGCGGATGACGTCGTTCATTCGGTTGAACCCGTCATCCGTCCAGACGACGAGGAACATGACTCCTCGAACAGTTTGAGGACTTCGTCCATCGTGTGGCGACCGCCCTTTGCGAACGAGCGGCGGAGTTCCTCCGCGGTCGGTTCCTCGTACATCCAGGCGGTCGCCTTGCGCCACGCCTTGAACGCCTCGTACTCCTTGGGACTGACCAGGTGACCGAGCAGTTTGCCGTCGCGGTCGGCGAGAGCGACCTCGGCGCCGTTGCCGGTCAGTTGCGCCACCAGTTCCGGTTCAATTGTGACGAGGCTCATGCGCCCTCCTGTGTTGGATACCGCGCATTCTACCACCGCCGGCCGCGCGTTCGCAACGGGGCGCCTCGCCGTTCACCCACCCGCGCGCGACAATACCCGCATGCCACACCGCCCGACGTTCGACGAGTTCGCCGCGCTCGCGCGCGGCCACACCGTGGTGCCCGTCTACCGGCGGCTCACCGGCGACACGCTCACGCCCGTCTCCGCGTTCTGCAAGCTCCAGGAGGGCGACTGGTCGTTCCTGTTCGAGAGCGTCGTCGGCGGCGAGCGCGTCGGCCGCTACAGCTTCCTCGGCGCCGGCCCGTTCCGCACGTTCGAGGCCTACGGCACGCGCACGCGAACGCGCGAGGGCAACGGCAAGTGGGTCGAATCCGAATCGCCCGACCCGCTCCGCGTGCTGGAAGACATGATCGCCGAGTTCCGCGCGCCGAACGTGCCCGGTCTGCCGCGATTCTGCGGCGGCGCCGTCGGCTACGCCGGCTACGACACCATCCGCTACGTCGAACACCTCCCCAACGCGCCGGCCGACGACCGCGGACTGCCCGACCTGAGCTTCGGCTTCTACGACCGCATGGCGATCTTCGACCAGGCCGCGAAGACGGTGCTGGCGGTCGCGCACGGCCGCGTCGGAGAGGGCGCCGACCTGCGCGCCGCCTACGCCGCCGCGTGCCGCCGCGTGGACGAACTGGTCGAACGCCTCCAGCGCGGCGTCGCGGACCTTCAACTCACCGACATCGACCCGCAGGCGAGCGGGGGGCGTGAGCCCCCTGATGCGATCCCCAACACGCTCGCCTCGAATTTCACCAAGTCAGCGTTCGAGGCGGCGGTCGAGAAGGCGCGCGAGTACATCAACGCCGGCGACGCGTTCCAGATCGTCCTCAGCCAGCGGTTCCGCACCGAGACGCGGGCGCGGCCGTTCGACATCTACCGCGCGCTGCGGGTCGTGAACCCCAGCCCGTTCATGTTCTACCTCCGCGCCGGCGGGGTCACGCTCGTCGGCGCGTCGCCCGAAATCATGTGCCGCGTCGAGAACGGCGTCATCACCAACCGCCCGCTCGCGGGCACGCGCCGCCGCGGCGCCACGCCCGAAGAAGATGCCGCGCTCGCGGCCGAGTTGCTGGCCGACCCGAAGGAGCGCGCCGAGCACATCATGCTCGTCGATCTCGCGCGCAACGACGTGGGCCGCGTCGCGGAGTTGGGCAGCGTGAAGATCGGCGACCTGCTCACCGTCGAGCGGTACAGTCACGTCATGCACCTGTCGAGCACCGTGACCGGGAAGCTGAAGGCCGGGCTGACCGCCTTCGACGCGCTCCGCGCCAGCCTTCCCGCGGGCACGCTGTCCGGCGCGCCGAAGGTGCGCGCGATGGAGATCATCGACGAGTTGGAGCCACACCGCCGCGGGCCATATGGCGGGGCCGTCGGGTACGTGGACTTCGGCGGCAACATGGACACGTGCATCGCGCTGCGCACGATGGTGCTGCTCGGCCAGACCGCCTACGTGCAGGCCGGTGCCGGGCTGGTCGCGGACAGCGTGCCCGCCAGCGAGTACCAGGAAACCGTAGACAAGGCGACCAGCCTGCTCCGCGCCATCGAGGTGGCCGAAACGCAGTTGTAGTTCGGGCAAAAATCCGCCGCAGATAACGCAGAAGAACGCAGATCAGAGAAGAAGAGAAGAGTGCTTTCAAGAACTCTGCTTCCTGGCTTTAATCTGCGTCCTTCTGCGTCATCTGCGGCGCCTTATCTTCCTCCGAGGTGTCCCATGCGTCTCCTTCTCCCGGTCGTGCTGCTCGCCGCGTGTGCCGTTGCGCTCGCGCAGGAGCCGAAGAAGCCCGTGGTGACCGGCGACCCGGCACGCGTCGAGCGGGTCCGCAAGGCGACCATGCCGAAGATCGACAAGCCCATCTCCTTCGATACGCCCGAAGCCGACGCGATCCTCGCCGCGCTCGAAGTGTTCCCCGAAGACAACCCGTGGAACCTCGTCGTATCTGATTGGCCGCTGCACCTCAAGTCGAAGGAGATCGTCGCGTCAATCGGCGCGGCCAAGCCGCTGCGGTACAACCCGGACATGGGCTTCGTGCTGATCCCGCCGGACCAGAAGAAGATCGACGTGAAGCTCGTGAGCTACCCGGACGAGTCCGACAAGGGGCCGTACCCGCTGCCGGATAGCGTGCCCATTGAGGGGTGGCCCGCACACTACAAGCGGAACGCGAAGCTGAAAGACACCACGCTCGACGACGTGCAGCGCGACAAGTTGAAGGAGGGTGGCGACCGGCACGCGATCGTGGTCGATCCGACCAACCGGATGCTGTACGAGTTCTACCAACTGAAGAAGACGGACGCCGGCTGGCAGGCCGCGTGCGCCGCCAAGTTCGACCTGAAGAGCAACAAGCTGCGCCCGGACGGGTGGACGAGTTCCGACGCGGCCGGGCTGCCGATCTTCCCCGCGGTCATCCGCTACGACGAACTGAAACGCGGCGCGGTCGAGCACGCGATGCGCGTGACGGTGGTGAAGACGCGCAAGGCCTACGTCCACCCCGCGACGCACTACGCGAGCAAACTGACCGACGAGAACCTGCCGCGAATGGGCGAGCGCATCCGGTTGCGGAAGGACTTCGACACGTCGAAGTTCACGCCCGAAGTGAAGGCGATTCTGGAGGGCTTGAAGAAGTACGGGATGCTGGTGGCGGACAACGGCCTGGACTGGGCGCTGTCGTGCGCCCCAGACACGCGCATCCCGGTGCTGCACGACGAACTGCGGAAGGTGAAGGGCAGCGACTTCGAGGTGGTGGTCGCGCCGCCCGGCTACAAGCCGGAGAAGTGATTTTGAGAGTGGTCCGCTCGCTCCGCGAGCGGTTCTGATGCCTTTCCTCGTGACGGCGTCGAGTGCCGTCACGAGGTATTTCACTACGGTGAGGTGGAAGGGGCATCACACCGTAGAGCGGTGCGACGAGGGAAGGAATCACATGCCGTGTCGCGCTTGTGCGAACTGGCGTCCGCACTTCTCACACCGATAACGATTTCCGGTTGCGGGGATTGGCAGCGCCAGCGCGCCACAAGTCATTCCGTTCCGACGTTCGCAGGTGACGGCCAGGTCAAGCCGACGTTTTGCCAGGTCTGCTGCGGCCTGCTCCTCGGCTTCCTTCTTAACCTCCGCTTTGCGTTTTCTTTCCTCCTCTGACTCGCTGCAAAGATACCCAATCGCGGCGGTGAAAGCACTGACCCCGATTACCACTCCGGCAACGGCCTGAGCTAACCACCACATGAGTGTACCCTCGGAACAACTACTCAACTATGTTGAGTATTATATGCAAGCAATTGGCGAGCCAAGGATACCGGCGAAAAAGCGATGGCATTCATCCTTCGGTGGCGTCGGTCGGGTCGGCCTGGATCGCGCGCAGGAACGCGGCTTCGTCGGACATGGTCACCCCAGTGCGGTCAGCGTGTCGCGGGTGCGGCGCGAGATGCCGTCGAACGCGCTCGTGTACGTCGCTTCGAGCGGAACACTCACATACCCGCCCGGTACGAGGAATAGCGGCATGTCCCGCAGCGCGTCGCCCACCGCGGCCGGTTCGATGAACGCGCGACTCACCGCGCCCGCTTCGTAAGAGGCGAGCGTAAGCGGGCGGTTCGCGGGCGGTGTGTACGGTTCGTCGCGAAACTCGGACCAGATCACCGGGTGAATGCCGTTCGGGTCGCGCGGGCCGGGCGGAAACAGGTCGATCACGAGAACGTGAATCCCGTGGTCGATGGCCGTCGTCACCTTCCGCACGAACGCCTGAATCCCGTGCCGGCTCGACTTGTTGCCCGGCGAAACCAACTCGATCAGCGCGACGATTCGGTCGTCCCGTCGAATGGTAATCGTTTTGCGAAGGCGTGTGTACGGGTCGCTCGCGAACTCGGACGTGAACGACACCTTCGGCGGCGCGACCGCGACGGTCGAAAGACCACCAGGCTGACCGGGGTGTGCGCCCGTCCCATTGCCCCCCGACGGCGCGGTGAGGCGCAGTGCGAGAACGTCGGGAATCCCGTCGTCGGTGTGTTGTTCGACCTTCGCCTCGTAGTCGGGCGGGAGCAACCCGTTGTTGAGCGCGGAGCGAATCTGCGGCGCCCATCCCTGATGGAAGTCGTGGAACGTCCCGTGATCGACCCGCGTCCAGTCGTGAATCGGCATCGCCTGCCCTCCGTGAACTCATCCTAACCCAACAGCGGCCTGAGCGGTGCGGGGAAGCCGGCCCACGCGGACTGGTACGTCTCTTCCAGCGGTGTCAGAACGTGTGCCTCGGGCGTCAGGAACAGCGGCATGGCGGCCAGTTGGTCGCCGACCGCGAGCGGTTCCACGAACGCCGAGAACGTGTTCGCCCCGCGCGCGGCATAGGCGGCGAGCGTCAGCGGCTTGTCCGCGGGTGGGTCGAACCGCTTCCCGGTGAGGGCGCGCCACACCGCGTCGTGCAACCCCTTCGGGTCGCGCGCGGTCGGCGGGAACGGGTCGATCAGCAGCAGATGAATACCGGCGCGGAGCAACTCCACGCTCTTGTCGCGCAAGTCCGCGAAGTCCGCCTTCGACCCCTTGTTGCTCGACGAAACGATCTCGATCACCGCGACCAGCCGCCGGTTCCGCGCGTGCGCGATGGCGACTCGCCGCCGGCCGGCGCGCTTCTTCCCCTCCTCCGTGTCCGCGACGCGCGTTACTGGTGGTGCCAGCGTCGCGACACTCACGCCGCCGTCTGTTGGCTCCTCGCCCTTGGACGGTCGCTCGCTGCCGGGGAGCGTGAGCGTCAGCACGTCGGGCATGTAGGGCGGGACGGTGTGTTCCGCCAGCGCGAAGTAGCCGGCCGGCAGCCCGCCGAGGTTGAGGGCGTCGGTCAGCGCGAAAATCCAGCGGCCGTGGAAGTGGTGGTAGTCGTTCGGGTCCACTCGCGTCCAGTCGTGCATCGGCATTGGCATTTCCTCCGTCGTCACGGACTGCCTCGATGTGGTCCGGTCACTCCGTGACCGGTCTTTTCTCTTCCAGCGCGAAGACCGGTCACGGAGTGACCGGACCACACTCGGCCATTCTAACCCAGCAGCGCGCGGATGGGGCGGCCGCTACACAGCGTGTACGGCTTGTTCTGCGTGTCGTGCAGCTCCGTCGCGGGATCGATGCCGAGCGCGTCGTAGATCGTCGCGGCGATGTCCTCCGGGCCGACCGGGTTCTCGCGCGGGTACGCCGCCGTGCGGTCGCTGGAGCCGTACACCGCGCCGCCCGGAACGCCCGCACCCGCGAACAGCACCGTGTAGCAGTACGGCCAGTGGTCGCGGCCGTTGTTCTTCGACGCGCCGGCGTTGCTCGTCACGTAGCCGATCTTCGGCGTGCGCCCGAACTCGCCCATTACCACCACGAGAGTTTCGTCGAGAAGGCCGCGCGTGTGCATGTCGGAGATCAGCGCCGAGAACGCCTGGTCGAACGGCGGGCACAGCGACTTCTTCATCAGCCCGAAGTGGTCGCGGTGCGTGTCCCACGCCTGGTCGATGCGCCGCCCGGTCATCACCGTGACCAGCCGCACGCCGGCCTCGATCATCCGCCGCGCCATCAGGAACGTCTGGCCGATGTGCGGCAGCCCGCCGAACTTCCGCGCTTCCAGCGCGCGGTCGGTGCCGGGGTCGGTGCCGTACCGCTCGCGCAGCTTCCGCGGTTCGTGCGAGAGGTCGAACGCGCGCCGCGCGTCGGGTGAGGTCACTACTTCCACCGCCTGCCGCTGGAAGACGTTCAGCCGCCGCGCCGCGGCGGAGTCGCCGCGCCGCGCGATGGCCGCGTCGAGCGCGTTGCGCAAATCGTCCCGTTGCGCGAGCCGGTCGAGCGGCACGTCGGGCAGCAGGTCGAGACCGGGTACGCCGAAGTCCGGCAGGCTCGGGTCGCCGGTCACGAACGGGTCGCACTTCGCGCCCAGGAACCCGCCCTTCTGCCCGCCGATGTCCACGCCGTTGTTCCACTGGTACTCGGGTAGCAGGACGTAAGGCGGGATCGCCTTCTGCACCGGGCGGAGTTTCGCCATCACCGCGCCGAACGGCGGGAACGTGCTCAACGAGTCGGCTTGAACGAGCTTCGAGCCGTCGGCCGGGTGCTTCCCGGTGAGCATGTAAAACGCGCCGGCGTTGTGGTCGTTGACGCCGTGATGCACCGACCGCACCTGCGCGAAGTGGTGCATTTCGCGCGACGTGAGAGGCAGCAGTTCGCCCACGGTGACGCCCGGCACGCTCGATTTGATGGGCTTAAACTCGCCCTTCACCTCGGCCGGTGCGTCGGGCTTCAAGTCCCACATTTCGAGGTGACTCGGCCCGCCGTCCATGAAGATGAGCAGGCACGACTTCGCGCGCGCTTTGGTGCGCGTCGGGGGCGCCGCGAGCAACTGCGGCAGACTGAGTCCGCCGACGGCCAACCCGCCGGCGCGGAAGAACTCGCGGCGCGAGAGGCCCGAGCAGTTGCGCGACGGCCGACCGGCGAGGGAGAGCATGGCGGACACCCGTGACGTGCGAGCGGTACACCACACAGAATACAGGAGCGGGCGCGGGCGACGCAAGCGCGTCGCGCCTTCAGAGTGGTCCGCTCGGTCCGCGAGCGGTGGACATCGACCGCTCGCGGAGCGAGCGGACCGCTCTCGCGAACCTTTACCGAGCCAAGGCGCCGAGTTTGCCCAGGTTCGCGGGGCGGAATAGCCGTTGTTCCTGGCACATTCGTTCCAATTCGCAATCCGCCTCAAGGCGCGTGCCGGGTCGTGCCGATTCTTCCGGTTAGCAGGACGACGTGCGTTGTCCGGGTTGGGGGCGGTGTATCGGGGGATGCCCGCGGACCACGATTCGGAGTGCCGGGATCAGGGGGAGTGCTCGGCCGGCGGCCGCCTCGTCCCGCCACGGCTGGCAGAGCAGGAGCGTGCCATGCGTAAGGGATTGTTGGGATCGATCGCGGCTCTGGCCGCCGGTGCGGGGGCGGCCTGGGGGCAACCTCCGGTCGAACCGGGAGGCCCGCCCGTCGGGTTCCCCGGCGGATTCCCCGGCGGGGCCGGCGCACCCGCGCCGCCGCGGGGCGGCCCGCCGACGTTCGGCGGGTTCCCCGGCCACGCGATCCCCGGCAACGCCGGGTTCGCTCCGGCGCCGGTGATCCTGCCGCCGGGCAACTTCGGGCCGCCCAACGACCCGCTCGGCCTCGGCCCGGTGGGCGGGTTCGGCCCGCCGCCCGGACCGCAGTACCCGATGCCCGGCCCGTACGGTGCCCAGTCGTACCAGCCGTCGCCGCCGATGCCCAACGCGGGCGGCCGGGGCGGGCGCGGCGAGGGCGATTTGGGGTACGGCAGCGCCCCGCGCTGGTGGGTCGAGGCCGACTACC
>CANLGS010000097.1 GCA_947490035.1 Gemmataceae bacterium | reverse complement strand
AGAGGACGGGCAGGTCGCCCACGACCTCCACTCGCAGCAACCGGGGTTTGGTGTCAGTCATCCCGACAAACTACCCACAAACACCATTCCCGATAACCACCCAAAACACGAGCGAACCGTAAGTTGTAGCTTACCACGAACGGACTCGACGAGCTAGACGGGCTATTTGCGAACGAGTCCCACGGTTCGCATCGCCTCGCGCACCTTGTCCGCGCCTTCTGCCCGCAATCGCGCGAGCCACACCCAATCCGCGAACCCGTCCAGCAACTCGCGACGGCGGGCTTCGTCGGGCACGGTCGCCAGCACTTCGGCACGTACTTCCGCGAGCAACGCGACCCACTCCGCGAACGCCTCGTCGTACTCCGCTTCGAGCTTCTCGCGAATCTTCCGCGCCAGTGCCGGCGACGCGCCGCCGGTGCTGACCGCGAGCGTCAGTTCGCCGCGGCGCACCACGGCCGGGAGCGTGAAGTCGCCTTCGCCCGGTGACGTGGCCGCGTTCACCCAGATGCCGCGCGTGTGAGCATCGCTGACGACCTGTGCGTTCACTTCGGATGTCGCGCACGCAAACACGAGCGCCGCGCCGTCGAGATGGTCAGCCTGATACGATGCGGAGAGATGAACAACTTCGGGCGGAAGCGCGAGCGCCACGCGCGGATCGACGACGCGAACCACCGCACCGGACGCGAGCGAGGCAGCCGCTTTCCGCGCGCCGACCGTGCCGCCGCCGATCACGACGACGAGTTTACTGGACAGGTTCAGCACGATGGGGAACACGGCTCACCCGATTTTCTCGGCGGAGCGCGGGCGTCCCGCCCGCCGCTGCACATCTCCTGTTGCTTGGCGAACAACAGGGAAGCGGCACCACCTGGAAAGCAGCGGGCGCTCCGCCCGCGCTCCGCCGAGAAAGCGCAATCACCCGGCCGCGGCGGGCGGTTCGTTCGGTTCGTTCGGGTCGCTCGCGGACGGTTCGGTTCCGCCCGCGTCCGCCTTGCGGTACTCCTCGCGCTTCTTGTGCAGCGTGTTCCGGTTGATGCCCAGCCGGTCCGCGGCCTTCACCTGGTTGTCGCCGCACTCGCGCAGCACTTCCTCGATCAGTTCGCGTTCGACGCCGTCCACGAGGAACTTGTGGAGCTTCAGCAGAGCCGGTCGCGGGGCGTGCATACCGGCGCGCACCAGCGCGTGAATCAGTGAGGGAACGTCGGTCGGCGTTCCGCCGCCGCGGGCCGCGCGGATCACCGGGCGGGCGCGGCCGAACCGCAGTAGGTCCGGCGTGAGCGGGCCGCCGTCGGCGAACACCGTCAGCCGCTCCAGCGTGTTCTCTAACTCGCGCACGTTGCCCGGCCAGTCGTGCGCCTTCAGGGCTTCGAGCGCGACCGGCGTGAGGTCGGGCACCGGGCACTTGTTCAGATCGCCGTACCGCTTGAGGAAGAACTGCGCCAGCAGCGGGATGTCGTCGCGCCGCTCGCGCAGCGGCGGTAGCCCGATGGGGATCACGTTCAGCCGGTAGTAGAGGTCTTCGCGGAACTCGCCGTCTTCGACCGCCTGTTCGAGCGAGGTGTTCGTCGCGGCAATCACGCGCACATCGACGCGGATCGTGCGGCTCTCGCCGACGCGCTCGAACTCGCGTTCCTGCAACACGCGAAGCAACTTCACCTGGAGTTTGTGCGAGGTGCTGTTGATCTCGTCGAGGAAGATGGTGCCGCCGTGCGCGGCCTCGAACCGGCCGGTCTTGTTCTCGACGGCTCCGGTAAACGAACCTTTGATGTGCCCGAAGAGTTCGCTTTCGAGCAGGTTCTCGTGCAGCGCGCCGCAGTTCACGCGGATGAACGGCCCGTCCGCGCGCTTGCTGAGTTTGTGAACCGCCTTCGCGATCACTTCCTTACCGGTCCCGGTTTCGCCGATGAGAAGGACGTTGGCGGAACGGGGCGCGGCAAGGCGCACGAGACGGTAAACGTCCTGCATCGCCGACGCGGTGCCCACGATCTCGGGCAATGGCGGGGAAAACTGCTCACTTTTCGGCATCGAAAGAATGCTTCCGGGAGAGGAAGCCGCGGGCGCCATCGAAAATCCGCTCCGCATGGAGATAGCGTATCAGGCAGTGCGCAGAAGTGCCATAGGATTAGCTGACGAAGTGAGCAGAGACCAATTAAGACAAAGAGCCGCAGATGACGCAGAGCGACGCAGATTAAAGGCAGCAGAGAAAGAGTGTTTTGAAGAACTCTGTTTCCTGGCTTTAATCTGCGTCCGTCTGCGTCATCTGCGGCTCTTCTCTTGATTTGTTCCAGTCACTCGTATTGCAGCGCGTCGGGGATGCGCGTCTGGATCGCGCGCCACGCGGGGACGAGACCGGCGAGCGTCGCGAGCGTGACCGCGATGACCGCGATGCCCAGCGTCGCCTTCCACGGGATGAGCATGTCGAGGTTGAAGCCGGACTCGTCCACGAACATCACCTTCAGCACGTACCACTCCATCGGTAGGCCGATGAGGATGCCCAGCGCGGTGCCGAACACGCCCATCAGGAACGCTTCGGCCAGTACCGAGCGCAGCACCTGACCCGGCGTCGCGCCGACCGCGAGCAGGAGGCCGATTTCGCGCTTGCGTTGAAGCACCGAGATGAGCAGCGCCGTCACCACGCCCAGCGCCGCGACCACGCCCACCAGCAACTGCTGCATGTACGCGAGCAGGTACACGCGACCGATCAGTTCGGAGACGAACTTGCGGAGCGAGTCGCGGTCGGTGAGGAACAGTCCCTTGTCGTCGGTGTACTGCTTCAGTCCGGCGTCGGCGGGCGCGCCCTGGTCGGCCTTCACGAACACGTGGCAAATGTCGATGAGGTCGTCGCCGAACAACTTCGCGTAGCGGGCGCGGTCCATGAAAATCGTCCCGCGGCTCCACGAGTAGTCGCGCGCCGCGGCGACGATCTGAAACTCCACCGGGCCGTGCGGGCCGGGCACGCTGATCGTGTCGCCGACCTTCGCCTTGTGCCGCGCGAGGAAGTTGTCGCTCACCAGAATCTTGTTCACCCCCACGTGGTCGGGGTGCTCGTCGGCCAGTTCGGGGAAGCCCTTCAGGTTGGGCGCCAGTTCGGGGGCGCGGGCGCCGGTCATCTGCGCGTAAGTCGTCACGTCGAGCGCGACGAGGTAGACGATGGTGCCGTTGAACTCCGGCCGCGAGTACCGAATGGTCATCACGTCTTGAACGCCGGGCAGCGCCTTGAGGTCGCGCGCCACCGCGGGCGCCATCGGGCTGTTGGAACTGTTCGCGGAGGTCATGTTGCCGCTGAAGACGAAGTGGTCGGCCTGAACCACCTGCGCGATCCACGCGACGACCGGTTCCTCGTTACTGCGGCCGACGCCCGCCGTCTGGAACATGAGCGCGACGCCGGCGCCCAAGGCGCCGATCACGACGCCGGTCCGCCCCGGCGCGCGCGACAGGTTGTCGAACGCGAGCCGCAGCGTGAACGGGAACGTGGCGCGCACGAACGGCCGGACGAGCGCGACCATCACGGTCACCAGGATCGGCGACGCCAGTAATAATCCCACGAGGACGAGCGTCAGCCCGCCGACGGAGCCGATGCGCGACGGCAGTTCAAAGCGGAGCAGCACCACCGCGACACCGGCCACCACCATGCCCGCGCACACGACGCGGTGGGCGAGCTTCCAGAGTCCCTTCGCGCCGCCGGCCGAGCGCCGGACGACGTGCGCCGGGTCGTCGTTGGCGGCCTGGATCGCGGGCACGAGCGCGGCGAACACCGCCGTCACCGTGCCGACCAACACCGCCACGCCCGCGGTCGCCCACGAGACGTGTCGCGGGTTTACTTCGGGGTTCAAGAACATCGACTCCAACTCGCTGCGGAACTGGCTGAGGGTGACTTCGGCCAGCAGCATTCCGAACGGCACGCCCAGAACCGCACCTATTAGCCCCAGCACGGCGGCCACGGCCGAGAACAGCGCGATGATCTGGAAGCGGGTGGCGCCGAGGGAGCGCAGGATGCCGATGTCGGCGCGGCGTTCGGCCACGGTCACGGACATCGCGTTGTAGACGAGGAACAGGCCGATGACGAGCGCGCCGATGGAACACATCAGCACCCCGACCTGGAACCCGGTGAGGATCTCCTGCGTGCTTCGGCGCTGCGTGTCCGGGGTGCGCACCTCGGCGCGCCGCCCGACGACTTCCCCGGCCGCTGCCACCACCCGGTCGCGGTCCGCGCCGGGTTCGAGGAACAGGTCGATGCGGTTCACCTTCGGCGGGTGGAGGGTTTCCGCCGCGACTTCGCCCGGCCCGCCGCCGACGGCCGCGAGCGGGAGCGTCGGCCGCACCACCTGGATCGCCTGCCCGACGCTCATGCCGATGAAGTTCTTCCCCAGCGGCGCGAGCGGCGAGTCCTTGTCGAAGTCCACGATGCCGATGGGCAGGCACTCGACGTTCCGGCTCGCGTACCGGACGACGAACGGCTTGTTCCCGCCGGTGCGGGCCATCCAGTCGTCGTAGATCGGCCTCGACACCAGCACCAGTTTGTCCGGGATGCGGTCCCACAACTGCCCGGCCTTCGTGAAATCGCCGTCCGCGACCGCCGCGAAGACGGGGATCAGTTGCCACGTGATGGTGCGCCCGATCTCGAGTTTCTCGACCTTCACCTTGAGCGCGTTGTCGCTGGTGAGCAACTGCGACGAGACTTCGGCGCCGACGAGGATGGCGACGCGGCCGTCGAGTTCGGGCAGCGTGACGCGCTCGAAGACGAGCGGCTGAACCGACTTCAAGCCGGGCACTTTCGCGGCGCGCAGGTCGTCCGCCACCGCGCGCGACACGCCGGCCTCGCCGTTGGCGACGTACAGTTCGGCGGTGCCGCCGGGCGTGGTGGTGCCCTCGACGGCGGCCGCGATGCACTGGTTGAGGATGCGCGCCGACACGAGCGTGGCGACCCCCAGCGCGATGCTGGCGACGATCAGCACCGCCCGGTCCCACCGTTGCAGCAGGTATCTCAACGCCAACAGCCGGTACACCGACATTCGCGATCCTTTGGTCGCGGGGTGTGCCCGCGGTCACCCGCCGTGCCGCCGCCGGGCGCGAATCATTTTGATGCCCCCCGCGAGGACCATGCCGAGGTAAGCGAACATAATCAGCGCGGTCTCGCCGGTGTTCGGGAACCGCTTGGCGACGCCGAACCCCACCGGTAGTGCCAGGGTGAACGCCGCCGCGAAGACGAGCAAGACGATCTCCGGCCCGCCGAAGAGGGGCGGGCGTTGCTTGCGGTACGCCGCCTCCTCGCGCTCGCGCCGCCGACTTGTCGCGATCCTCCGCCTTCGTGTCCGTGCGGCCGACCTGGAACGTGTCCTCGTCCTTTTCGGGGTCGTACTTCGCGGACTTCTCTTTCTTCATCAGCTTCGGCGGGGTGAACACCTCGTCGCAGTCCGGGCACGTCACGGTGCTGCCGACTTCGGCGCCCTTCGCGTACTTCACTTCGGTCTTGCACGCGGGGCAGGTGGCTTTGGGCATGGCAGCGGTAGTGGTTAGTGGGCAGCAGGCAGTGGGCAGTGAGCAAAGGCCACACCAACCTGCGCGTCGTTGTGTCCTGTGTCTTTCTCGTCGCCTTACTGCCCACTGCCTACTGCCCACTGCCCTCTGACTACAGGTTCGTCGGATTCGATCACGCCGTCGCGAATCTTCACGAGCCGGGTGCCGTAGGTCGCGCCGTTGGGGTCGTGCGTCACCATGACGACCGCGCGCTTGCCGGCTTCGGGGAGCTTCGAGAGCAGCGTGAGGATTTCGCGGCTGGTGGCGGTGTCGAGGTTCCCGGTGGGTTCGTCGCACAACACCGCTTCCGGGTCCGCGACCAGCGCCCGCGCGACCGCGACGCGCTGCATCTCGCCGCCGGACATCTCATCGGGGAAGTGGTCGGCGCGGTGGCCGAGGTTCACGCGATCCAGGCACTCCGCGGCGCGGGCGCGGGCGATACTTCGGTTGGTGCCCGCGAGCAACAGCGGCAGCGCGACGTTCTCCGCGCCGGTGAGGGTGGGCAGCAAGTTGAACGCCTGGAACACGAACCCGATGCGGTCGCGCCGGAGCAGCGACCGCTGCCGGTCGGACATGGTCTGAAGGTCTTGGCCGTGGAACACGGCGCGCCCGCCCGAAGGCGTGTCGAGCGCACCCATGAGGTGCATGAGCGTGGACTTGCCCGACCCGCTTGGCCCCATGATGGTGACGAACTCGCCGGTCTGCACGCGGAGCGTGACGCCGCGGACCGCGTTCACGGTCCGCCGGCCCTGGGTGTAGGTCTTTACCGCGTCGAGGAGTTCGATCATTGATAGTTGGTTGCTTTAGAGTTCGAGGTTTCGTTCGCCTTGCGTCGGCGGAGGCGGTTCGGGCAGACGGGCAGGTGGAGGCATTTGGTTGCGTCCGGTGAGCCGATCCAACGCGTCGTACACGGCGTGAAGTGTCGCCTCATCGAGTTGGCCGATGGGTTCGCGGACGCGCCCCCGATCGACCGCGCGGGCCTGGAACACCAGCGCGACAGACGATCGCGTGAGGCCGGTTGTCGGGTTCGCTTCCACGGCTATGGTCGCGGGGAAACGGAGATTCCGAGGCTGTGCGGTCACTGGAATGACGAACACGACCGACACATCGGCGGCGTAGTCGTCATCCTGGAGTACGATCGCCGGTCGCGTCCCAGCCTGTTCGTGTCCACCCGAGGCTGGGAAGTCTACCCACCGGAGGTCACCCGGAGCCATTCTTGTTCTCCTCGTCGCCCCAGTCGATTTGCGCCGACGCCTCGTCGCTCAGACGCTCCCATGCCTCGAACTCGGCCCGTTCTTCCGGAGTGAATTCAAGCGTCTGGACGACGAACTTGACGACCGCCCCTTCAGGAAGCCGAACCCCCTTCTCGGGCACGATGACACCATTACGAACAGTGCCCAGTAGCGCGCTTGATTCCCCCATAGTTCCCCTCCGCCCGAAATGGGCTTCCGAGTTTGGCTATTGAACTGTACCCACTCCCTAACTCGTAAGTTTCCGGTACTTGATCCGGTGCGGGATGTCGGCCGCGGGGCCGAGGCGCGCTTTCTTCTGCTCCTCATACACTCCGAAGTTCCCTTCGCACCAGACCACCTTGCTGTCGCCCTCGAACGCCAGAATGTGCGTCGCGATGCGGTCCAGGAACCAGCGGTCGTGCGAGATCACCACCGCACAGCCGCCGAAGTTCATCAGTGCTTCTTCCAAGGCGCGGAGGGTGTCCACGTCGAGGTCGTTGGTCGGCTCGTCTAATAACAGCAAGTTGCCGCCGCTGCGCAACAGCTTCGCGAGGTGAATTCGGTTGCGCTCGCCGCCCGACGACGTGCCCACCAGCTTCTGCTGGTCCGGACCCTTGAAGTTGAACCGCGCGCAGTACCCGCGACTCGCCACCCGGTTCTTACCCAACATGATGTAGTCGGTGCCGCCGGTGATCTCCTCGAAGATCGTGTTGTTCGGGTTCAGCGCGTCGCGGTTCTGATCGACGTGCGCCGGCTTCACCGTGGTGCCCACCGTCAACTTGCCGCCGTCCGGTGTTTCGAGGCCGACGATCATCTTGAACAGCGTCGTCTTGCCGGCGCCGTTCGGCCCGATCACGCCGACGATGCCGCCGCGGGGCAGGTCGAACGTGAGGTCGTCGTACAGCAGCATGTCGCCGTACCCCTTCTTCACGCCCTCCGCGCGCACGACCAGATCGCCGAGCGGCGGGCCGGGCGGGATCTGGATCAGCAGTTCCTTGTCGTCGTCCTCGATCACCTGATCTTGCAACTTGTCGATCGCGGCCAGACGCGCCTTGCTCTTCGTCATGCGCGCGCGGGGCGAACTGCGCGCCCACTCCAGCTCGCGTTCGAGCTGCTTCCTCTTGGCGGATTCCTGCTTCTCTTCGACCGCCATGCGCTTCTGCTTCTGCTCCATCCAGCCGGAGTAGTTCCCGCTGAACGGGTACCCGCGGCCGGCGTGCAGTTCCAGAATCCACTTCGCGACGTTGTCGAGGAAGTACCGGTCGTGCGTGACCGCGACCACCGCGCCGGGGTACGCCGCGAGGTGGTGCTCGAGCCACTCGACGCTCTCGGCGTCGAGGTGGTTCGTCGGTTCGTCGAGGATGAGCAGGTCGGTGCGCTGAAGCAGCGTCTTGCACAGCGCGACGCGACGCCGCTCGCCGCCGGAGAGCCGCTCGACGGGCGCGTCGGACGGCGGGAGGCGCATCGCGTCCATCGCCATCTCTAAAGTGCGGTCGAGTTCGTAAGCGTTGGTCGCGTCGATCTGCGTCTGGACGCGCTCCATCTCGTTCGAGAGCTTCTCGAACATCTTCTCGTCGGCGGTGCCCATCTCGTCGCCGATCTCCTCCTGCCGCTTCAGCAGCCGGCGGATCGGGGCGACGGCCTCTTCCACGTTCTCGATGACCGTCTTGCCGGGCGTGAGGTGCGGCTCCTGCGGGACGTAGCCGATGGTCGCGCCCTGGTGCGGCCAGGCCTCGCCCATGAACTCCTTGTCCACGCCGGCCATGATCCGCAGCAGCGTGGTCTTCCCCGACCCGTTCGACCCGATGACGCCGATCTTGGCGCCGGGGTAGAAGTTCAGGTTGATTTCCTTGAGGATCTCCCGCTTCCCGTAGTGCTTGGTCAGGTTGCGGATGTTGAAGACGTAGTGGTCGCTCATGAACTCCTCGCGCGGTTCTGAACAGGACTGCTCGAGGAATCTTATCGGGAACCGCGCGCGGGGGTAACGCGAGTTGGGTAAGCCGCTCGCGGCTTCGCAAGATGCGCTTGCGAAGCCGCGAGCGGCTTGCGGAGGCGCGATCACTTCGCGCCGAGCAGCGCCTTGCTCTCGACCGTTGGGCACCAGTGCGTCTCGATGTACTCGACGATGAGCTGCGTGCCCTTGTCGTGCGTCACGAACGGCTTCGCCCTCGGGTCGTACATCGCGTCCGTCAGGTCGCGCACCAGGAACGTCTTCACGTCCCACTTCACCATCTGCTTGATCGCGAACGACCGGTTCAGCACGCACATGTTCGTATGCACGCCCAGCACGAACAGCGCGTCGATGCCCTTCTCCTTCATGATGCCGTAGACCTCGGTGCCGTTGTCGGTGACGTAGTCCTTCTTCTCGTCGATGGTGATGGTCGCGCTCTGGCGGGTCCACGCCTTGAAAGACTTCGCGGGCTTCTCGTCGTCGCACCCGCCCTGGGTGTCGTCCACCGGCAGCGGCGGGCTGGGCAAGTCCTTCGACTTCGGCGGCTCCACCTTCTTCACGTCCAGGGCGCGCTTCCGCGCCGGGTGATCCTTGT
>CANLGS010000096.1 GCA_947490035.1 Gemmataceae bacterium | reverse complement strand
TCAGCATCATGTCGCTGCTCATCGGGCTGATCGTCTCCGCCTCGATGCGGTTCCGCGAGACCGCGGCGGCGGAGGCAGACAAGACCCAGATCAAACAGCGCCAGCTCAAACTGTACGACGACTACAGCGCGGTTCTCCAGAAGTGCCACCAGCAGCCGATTCCCGACGAGATCGTCGCGTTCTGTGAGGGCAACGTCGATCGGGCGCGGGCGGTCCACACGGCCGCTACGCTCCGCGCCCACTTCCCCGAAACCTTCGTCGAGGCCGCCAACGACTTCACCATCAACGGCTACAAGTACGAGAAGAAATCGACGTTCAAGGCGGTGGTCAGAGTGACGGGCGCGACGGCCGACGAGGAGGCGGCGGTGCTGCTGTACCTGATCCTGACCGAGCGGTCCGTGGGCGGGACTGGGGGCAGCCCGGACAACGTCGCCGCCGGCGAGAAGCGGACGGTCAAGTTCGGCGTCAAGGACTTTGAGATGTTCATCGACCGCCGCGGCACGCCACTGACGTACCGGCGGTGGCTGCGCAGCGCCGAACTCGACGCCGCCCCCTACTCGCACCTCGCGCCCGGCAGTACCATCGACCCGCTCGACCCGAAGAACCTCGTCGCCGGGTGGACCGGTGCGGTCGGCACAGCCAACCGGACCTACCTGAACAAGACCACGGCCACATCGCCGAACCTCGGGTTCGGTGATCCGCCGACCGGCACGGCCAGGCGGAACCGCCGGCCCTCGGTCATCAGCTTCGGCAAGAACAAGGTCTACGACAACTTCGCGGCCGGCAGCGACGACCTGATCGGCTACCAGTTCGACCGCCAGGGTAAGTAACAAGGGGACAGGCCATGACGCGCACGAACACCTCCCGCGGCGGGCGCCGCGGGTTCACCCTGATCGAACTCCTCGTCGCCATCTCGATCATCCTCGCGCTGGCGGGGTTCGGGCTGCTGATGTACCCCGGCGCGCGCGACAACGACCGCGTGCGCAACGCCGTCAGTGACGTGGGCAGCACGTGCAAGTTGGCCCAGGCGATGGCCAGCCGCGACAAGGCGCCGCGCGGCGTCCGGTTCATCGTGGACACGACCAAGCCCGGCGACCCGCGGCTGGTGACCGAGTTGCAGTACGTCGAACTGCCGCCGCCGCTGATCCCGAACCCGAAGCCGCTGACGCCGACCGCTCAGAACCCGACGGCCAACCCCGACCTCGAACCGCGGGTGCGGTTCACATACAAGGTCGCCGCAGTCGGTTCGGCCAACCCGCTGCCCGGCACGATCACCAACCGCCAGTGCTTCGTCGAGAACCTGACCTTCGACCAGGCGAGCCAGGTCAAGTCCGGCTGTACGATCGTGATGCCGGTGTTCGGCACGTGGCACCGGATCAGCTCTATCGCCGCGCCCGGCTTCCGCGAGGTGCCGGCCGGGAGCGGCCGGTACAGCGGCGAGGCACTACTCGACGTGTACCCGGACGCGGTGATGGGCGCCGGCACGGACGCGGTGGTGTACCACTTCGCGATCTACCTTCTGGCGACGCCGCTGGTCGGCGAACCGACCGTCCTGCTGACGAAAGGCGTGTGCGTCGATCTGAACACCCAGGACCTGACTAACACCGACCCGAACCTTCACTACAGGGTCGGGAGCGTCGGCCCGCCGCCGAACACCACGACCGACTTCGACGTGATCTTCGGCCCGGACGGGAAACTCGTCGGCGCCACGAGCGGTCAGATATTCCTCCTGGTCCGGGACGCCACCAAGGTGCCCAGCATGCGGATCCGTCAGGGGCCGGATCTGGTGACCGCATTTCGGAAAGGCGGCGATTCGTACATCCTGTCGATCCGGCAGTCCGGCACGATCGGGAACAACCAGGTGACCTGGCCGGACCTGACCACCGGCTACTACCCGGCGGGCAGCGACCCGTTCTCGCTGGCGCGCCAGGACTTGAACCAGTGAGGCCGCCACCTCGTTGCGACGCCGAGCGTCGCAACGAGAAGAAGAAGGCCAAGTGTCACGTGATTTTTTTGGCGCCCGCGCCCGGCCCGCGAATGATTCTCCCGTGGGACCGACTCCGCTCCCCGACCCTGACCCAAACCGGCGACCCCGCCGGTTGCCGACGCGAGGGCGACCGATGACCCGCCGACCCGGGATGACGATGCCGGAAGTTCTGGTCGCCATCTTCGTCGTGGCGATCGGGCTGGTCAGCGTGATGGCCATGTTCCCGTTCGGCGCCAAGCAGATGAGCGACGCGCTCATCAGCGACCGCTCGGCCTCGCACGCCGTCGCGACCGACGGGCTGGTCCGCTCCTACTGGCGGGAGAAGGTGGCCGAGAACAACGGCAACGGCGAGCCGTTCTGGGACGCGCTGGACAACCCGGACACCGGCGCCTACGTCCACTCGGCCACGGGCACGCCGAGTACGCCGCGACTCCCGAAGCCGGGGGCGAATGAGCCCAGTTACCCGGTGTTCCTCGACTCGATGGGCGAGGTCGGTCGCGGCAGCACGAACAAGTATTGGGTCGGCGACGGCACCCGCACAACCCCCTCGTTCGTCCCGCGCCGGAACATGCGGCTCGTGCTGGAAAGTCCGAACCCGGCGTCGTTAGCCCTCCGCCTGTGGAGCCAGGCCGACGGGTTCTCGTGGGACGACGACTCGGTTCCGAAGCCCGGCGTGGATATGCGGGAGTTGCGGTACAACTCGCTGGCCGTGATCCAGCGGCCGACGAACCGCGACCGGTTTGGCGCCACCCTCAAGGTCGTGGTGTTCATCAACCGCCGCCACCAGTTCTACCCGACCGGGTCCGAGGTGGTTTTCCCGAACGCCACGTTCCCCTCTCTCATCAGATTTACCCCCGGCAGCACGCAACTCTCCCTCCCCGTGATGGCGGCGACCGACATCCGGAAAGGGAGTTGGATCATGGACGGCACGGTGAACCCGCCCGCCGCCCCGTCCATCCGGCACGCGAACTTCTACCGCGTCGTGAGCGCCATCGAGGACGGTGCCGGGCGCGTTGACATCGAACTGCACACCGCGATCAAGCGGATCGACGGTCAGACTACCGCCTACGACGGGACGGCCGTGGTGCTGGCCGGCGTCGCCGAGGTGTTCGAGCGCCCGGTGCTGACCGGCAACCACAACCCGTGATGCAGTTCGAGTGATTCCCGAACCCCGATTCCTTCCGGCACCGCGGCTCGCCCCGCCCGGTGCCGGCGCGAGGGCGACCGATGATCTGCCGCACGCCGAACCGCCGAATCGCGCCCGCCCGCCGCGCGTTCACCCTCATCGAGTTGATGGTGGTGACGGTGATCGTACTCATCCTGATGAGCATCCTCGTGGCCGCGTCGTCGATCGCGACCGGCACGGTGCGCGACGCGAAGGCGCAGGGCGACTTCGTGGCCCAGGAGCGGATGGCCCTCGCCGTGCTGCGCCGCGACCTCCAGTACGACCACTTTCTGGAAGAGGACGGCAAGCCAAACCTGGGCCGGAAGGTGAGCGACCAGAACACCCAGAACCTGAAGTGGTACTCGTACTCGGACACGAGCACCACCCCGGCCACGACGCGGTACGCGACGCGCGGGTACAAGCCGCCGCGGTCCGGGTACTTCGCCGCGTCGAGCCTCCCGGCCACGCAGACCAACATACTCGCCTATGACTCCACCAAATCGACGACGTGGAACTTCGCCGAGGGTTCGGACAACGACGGGTTCGCGTCGTCCCGGTCGGGGAACCACTACCTCCAGTTCACGATCATCGTTCCCGGCGGCGCACCGCAGGACATACTCACCGCGGACGTGCCGTTAGGAAGTCTGGGCAACCCGATCGCCGGCCGCGCGGGCGAGGTGGCGTATTTCCTCGTCCCCAACGGGATGACGAGTCAGGGCGGCGCGGCGAAGTACAAATTGATCCGCCGGCAGCGGCTGGCGGCCATGACCGACGACGACCGGCCCGCGTACCGCAACGTGCTGAACAGCACCGGGGCGCTGGCGGCCGATCCGCCCGAGGTGATGGCGGCCTACGTCACCGTCGCCGGCCCGCCCGCGAAGTTCGAGATGTTACACCTGAACGACCTCACGCTCGCGGCCAACCGTCTCGGTACGCCCAGAGCGCCTCGCGCGGCGATCACGCAGTACCGCATCGGCGAGGACGTGCTGCTGACGAACGTGACCTCGTTCGAGGTGAAGTTCACCGGCCCGCGTGCCTCCCCCGTGACGTGGCCGGCCGACCCGAGCCTCCCCACGTCCACCGAGTGGCCTCGCCCGTACAGCGTGAACAACGTCGTCCTGAACACCGATTACCCGTACGACAACCTGCCCTACGACGGGGGGTTCGACACGTTCAACTCGACCCAGGGCGACTGGACCGACGCGAAGTACCTCGCCGGCTCGCCCACCGCGCAGGCGAACCCGCCGCTGAAGCCGCTGCGGATCACCGGCGTGTCGATCCGCCTGCGGTGCTGGAACGGGAATACCAAAGGCTCGCGCCAGACGACGCTCCGCGTGGACCTGTAGAACTTGAGTGTAGTCCTCACGCTCCGCGTGAGGTTCGTGGGCCGATGCCCCGCGCTTCACCACTCTTGGTCTGTCGGCGTCCGTGACGACATACAAGGTTATGCACCCTCACGCGGAGCGTGAGGACTACTCGCACACTCGCACTCGCCCGGAGACCGCCGCCATGTTCCGGCCGCTCGCACACCCGCCGACCCGCCGCCGCGCCCCGCGCCGCGGGACCGCCATCCTGATCACCATGTTCGCGCTCATCACCATCCTGATGGTGCTCGGGCTGGCGTTCATCATGTACGCGATCAAGGAGAAGGCGGTGGCGCGGGCGCACGCGGACGGCGTGTCCGCGTCCACCCGGCTCGCCCCGGACCCGACCGACACGGCCAACCGGTTCTTCGGCGCGCTCGTGTACGACGAACTCGACGACCACGACCCGAGCACGAGCAACGGCGGGTCGTCGCTGCTCAACGCCATGCGCGGGCACAGCATCGCCCGGTCCATGTACGGCAGCCGGCACGACTTCTCGACCACATACTGGCCCGGCTCGACCGTCCCGTGGGCCGGCGTCGGCACCTTCCACACCGACCCCGCCGACCCCACCGCCTCGCCCTACGGCGACCGCGCGCTCCAGGTGAACCACACCCTGATGATGATCGGGACGACGCCGTACCTGCTCGACGCGGAGTGGACCGGCAGCCGGACCATCACCGCCGCCGGGGTGCCCCCATTCGCCGGCAGCACGACCGGGCGCAACTACATTGGCAAGCACGCCGGCTACACCTACCCGGACCTGAAGAACCTGTTCCTCGGCCAGCGCGACCCGGCCACCGGCGAGGTACTGGTCCCGTCGTTCCACCGCCCGTGGCTGTTCGGTCCGCTCGATCCGACGAACGGCGGCGCGACGGCGGCGAACAACAACTGGACGAACGCGGCCGGCAAACACCGCATCCTGCGGCCGCGCCCGGCCGAACACCCGAAGTTCCCGCGCGTGCCGCCGAACGCGCCCGACCCGATCACCGGTGTGGTGACGTACACCGGCGACGTGCAGAACCTGCCCGGCCACGTCGGGTTGCAGAAGAACGACAGCCTGTGGATGCACATCGGGCTGCCGCAGATCACGCTCGAAGACGGGCGGATCGTGCAGCCGATGGTGGCCCCGCTGGTCCTCGCGCTCGACGGCGTGTTCGACGCCAGCATTCACGGGAACCGGCTCGGCACCGGCGGCATCCAATCGCCCTCCGCCGGCAGCGGTCCGTGGGCAATCGACCCGCTGCCCGGTATGGCGAGTGAGGCCGAGCGCCAGGCGCTGATCGTGAACCGCTTCGCGACCCGGTCGGCCCAGTACGACCCGTTCACCACCGGTCAGCCGCTGCCCAACTACTCCTCGGTCGCCTTCAGCGGCGCGGCGACCACCTTTCAGTTGCCCTCCGGCGGGAGCATCCTCGGGCTGCCGTCGTCCGGCGACCCGTCGTTCCAGTCGCCGCCCGGTACGCCGCTGCCGTTCGGCGGTTACCAGAACGACAACGCGACGGTCAAACAGCACCCGGCCGGGTACAGCCCGAACGACTACGGGCCGGGCAGCGACATCTTCCCGAACAGCCCGGTGGCCCCGTACTCCGACCTGAAGCGGTTGAGCCTGCGGTACGCGTTCACCCCGGAGTGGTACAAGCAGTCGTACCTGGCGAAACTGTCGCCGCCTATGCAGACGTTCGTGGGCGACGCGTTGAAGTATCCGTACAACCCGGCCCCGGTCGCGACCCGGTCGGCTACCAACCCCGGCACGTACCGGCTCGACCCGGCGCACACCCGGCGCCTCCTGCACAGCCCGCGCAACAGCAGCCTCGAGCGGCCGATGCTGACGCCGAACTTCGTGGACCGCGGCGGCGCCAACGCGCTGGCGCTGCCCGCCGGCGCGAACAAGCCGACGAACGTGTTCGCGACGCCGGCGGCGTACCCGTCCCCGCAAGGGCTTGGCCCCGTCACCGACTTCGCGGCCGCCAACCGGTGGGTGAACGCGCAGGCCGCGCTCGGCTCGGTGAACGTGAACCGCCCGCTGGCCGATTACCGGCTCGACACGACGATGCCGCTATCCGCGACGAACGTGGGTAACGTGGCCCTGGCCGACGCCGACCGGCAGCAACTCGCCAAGGACATCTTCGTGCGGCTCGTCGCCGCGCTCGGCGCGGCGGCAG
This sequence comes from Gemmataceae bacterium, assembly GCA_947490035.1. Taxonomy (GTDB): domain Bacteria; phylum Planctomycetota; class Planctomycetia; order Gemmatales; family Gemmataceae; genus Gemmata. The sequence continues at coordinate 2,659 of CANLGS010000096.1, read as the reverse complement.
TCATCGACCCGAATACCGGTAACATCACCTCCTTCACGGCCGCCCCGGGGTCGCCGCAGTACGACGCCCTCCGCTACCTGGCGCAGCTCGCGGTGAACCTCGTGGACTACATCGACAACGACGACGTGAGTACCGTGTTCGTGTGGAACCCGCTGGCGGTTGGCGTCGTCGATCTGACCGACCCGGTCGCGCTGGGCGACCGCGTCGTGTTCGGCGTGGAGAAGCCGCGCCTGGTCATCAACGAGGGGTACAGCGAGATCGTCAACGACCCGGCCGACCCGCCCGGCAATGGTAACCAGGCGCCCAACGGGGACGCGCACGTGCGGTTTTGGCTCGAACTGTTGAACCCGACCACGACGCCCACCGCCGGCACGCCCCTGGGCGACGGTTCGGTGCCGCTGTCGGCCTATCGGATCGAGATCCGTCGCGCCCACCGCCAGACGATTCTCCCAGCGAACGCCGCAGACGCGAACGCGACCGTGCAGAACGACTACCTGTACGCCAACCAGTCGAACACCGCCGGCGGGTTCGAGCTAAGCAACGGCGCGCCGGACGCGGTGTTCATGTTCCCGGCCCCGCCCGCGGGGAGGCCCGGCTCCGTCGGCCCGAACCACAACCCGACGACGACCGCTGCGAACAACGCCTATAGTCCGCCGGCCGGCTCGCTCGCGGCCAACGGGTTCGTGCTGGTCGGACCGCCGGCCGCCAAGCGCGGCGACGACTTCAGCCCCACCGACCCACAGCCGAACAACGGACCCTGGCAGTCGCAGAACGTGGTGGAATCCGTTGTGCCGACCCCTGCGCCCAACAGCCTGGGGATGGGGTACACGATGAAACTGCCGAACAACACCAACGCCCTCGCCAGTGCCGAGTTCAAGCGGCACATCGTCCTCCTGCGCCGGGCGGCCAACCCGTACCTGCCCCCGGCGCCGGCCACCAACCCGTACGTCACGACCGACGTGATGGACCACGTGCCCGCGTTCGACGCGGTCCACACCCTCGGCGGGGTCAAAGGGGCGAATCGCAGCCCGCGGGCGATGGTGAAGGCCAACCTGAACGGGTACGACCCGACCAACGAGCGGTTCTCCATCGGCAAGGTGCAACCCTACGCCGGCCGTTCGGTGTCGTCCGGCCCCGACACGAACGGGTACAACACGTACACGTTCCCGACCTCGATGGTTCTGAAGCAGACGGCGGTCAACGCCAGAGAGCCGAACCACACCTTCGGCCGGCACAACGGGAACGGCGGGCAGCCGGCCGGCACGACGTTCGCGCCGGGAACCCCGGCGACGCTCAACGACACGATCATGACGCCGTTCGATTGGCTGATCCACATGGACCGGCCGCTCGAAACGCTGGGCGACGTGTTCGGCGCTCGCGACTGCCCCCCGCACCGGGTCACGAATGACTTCGTCGTCGCCAGCGGCGCCGCGCCCGGCGTATCCTACGAGGCGAGCGTTCCCCGCTGGCGGCACCTGGAAAACGGCCTGGCGCGTGGGATGGAGTACCTCACCGTGAAATCGACGGACGCCCGGATCGCGCACGGCGGGCGGGTCGGCGGCAAGGTGAACGCGAACGTGATGGTGGATCAGCGCGTCGCGCAGGGCGTGTTCGACGCGCCCGCGGCCTCGCCCACCGGGTTCGACCAGGCGTTCGTGAACACGAAGGTGTGGAACACGTGGATGAACTCGCGCACCCCGCTACAGGCGAAGCCCGACGCGAGCGGCACGGCCTCGTACCAGGTGCCGGTGCCGACGTCGAGCGTGGCCGACCAGAACGCCGGGCCGGACAAGCCGTTCCTGTCGTGGGCCGCGCCGGCCGCCGCGGCCGGCAGCACGTTCGCCTTCGGCGCCGGCGGGACCACCGACCAGACGATCCTGCGCGGGGCCGGCGGCACGCCGTACCTGTTCGTCCCCGGCGGCAACGCGTACCTACAGAGCGAGCCGGTGCGCAAGGTGATCGGCAACCTGACCACCGCCAGCCACACGTTCGCGGTGTACGTCACCATCGGGTACTTCGAGGTGCTGCCCTCGACGACCCCGGTGAAGAACTGGCCGTCGAACGCCGGGCCGGTCCCGCCGACGTTCGGCGCGGAGGTGTTCGACAAGATTCCCGGCGACATGCGGCAGAAGTACATGGGCATCGTGGACATGTCGAACATGGCGCTGAAGGCGCAGCCGATCCCGAACGATCCCGACCCGCACGCCCAGAGCCAGCCGTTCTTCACGGCGCTGACCGCGACCGCCCGCCCGGTGGCCGGGGTGGCGACCCTGCTGTCCTTCGAGTGCTACTCGGGCACCGCCGGCGGGACGCTGGATGTCGCGGCCGACGGCCAACTGGTTTCGATCCGGGGCACCGTGCTAGGCCCACCGCCCACGCCCGGGACGCAACTGGTCGTCGGGTACGGGGCCGACGCGCAGGTGGTGACCGTCGATTCGGTGATCGGGTTCAATACGACGACGAAGGTGGGGCAGGTGAGCGTGTCCGGGCTGACGCGGACCGCGTGGGGCGGGGCGTGCGTGTCGAACGTGCGCCCCGGATACGCCGGCCCGCAGCCCGCGTTCGACATCAACTCCCCGCGGTTCAAGCCGGTCGTCCCGTATGTGGAACGGCTGCGGTAGGCCGTCGTCGGAAGAGACAAGGAGAAGGGGAGAAGGGG
>CANLGS010000095.1 GCA_947490035.1 Gemmataceae bacterium | reverse complement strand
CCGCCGGCGCGTACCAGGCTGCGTAGTTCGCGAGGTCGGTGTTCGTGATGAACCCGCGCGCGTCGGCGCCCAGCGTACCGGCGGTGTGCCACTGCTGGAGCTGTTCCGCCGCCTGCACCATCCCCGGCTCCGGTTCGACCGCCCACGCCACGCGCCGCGCGTAGGCCGCGACGGGCGTGTCCGGGTGGACCCAGCCGGGGTACGCCAGCACGCACAGCACGGATATCGCGACGACCGACAGGACGCGCCCGCCGGACGAGCCGATCAGCAGCAGCCGGGTCCGCCGGTCGCCCCACGTCTTCAGTTCGGCGTTCGCGCTGAAGGCGTTCAACTGCGCGGCCACCAGCGGCACCGCGACGAGCGCGAAGAACGGGATGGCGTAGACGCTGAGCAGGCTGAGGACGCCGAACCCGAGCCACAGCGCGACGTGAGCGATGCGGACCCGCCCGACGCCCAGCACGCTGCCGACCCCGAACGCCGCGGCACCGGCCACGAACAGGATCGCGTAGGCGAGACCGTTCGCGTTGTAGCCGAGCGAGGCGTTGTTCAGGTACAGGTTGTCGTGCGGGGCGAGGAGCATCTGCCGCAGCCGCGGATCGGCTTCGACGCCGCTCGCGCCGGTCATCTCGAACGGCAGCTCCCAGATGCGGATGTGGTGTGGCGTGAGCATGCACGCGAGCAGGCCGATCCCCAAAGCTTTGGCGAGAGTCGCGGTGTCCGGCAACCGGCCGAGCGGCTCCGCGTCCGGGTCGCCGAGTGGTTCGTCCGGGGTGTTGAAGCCGTACTTCTGGACGAGGTCGCCGAGGATCAGGAGCGCGAGCGCGAGCGGGCCGACGAAGAACCACTGGTCGCAGTTCGCCCACACCCAGAACGTGACCCCGATGGCGCCGGGGAACCGCCACGAGTCTTTCTTTTGCGGCATCCGGAACAGCAGGTACAGCGTGTCCGCGAGCAGGAGCATGGACACGACGAGCGGGCGGAGGGTGAACTGCGGCGCGGCGGCGAGTACCCCGACGCACGCGCACGCGGCCCACGGCCACAGCGCGAACTTCGGCCGACGGATCGCGATGAGGGTAGCGAACGCGAGCGCGACGACGACCGCCTTGGCGCCGACGAGAACCTTGCCGGTGCCGCCGTAGAGGAGGTACGCGACGGCGTCGGTGAGCCAACTGTGGTTCACCCACGTGCGGCCTTCGGCGGCGTAGCTGAACGGGTCGCTGCCGCCGGGGAAGTATTCGCCCGCGAACAGCCGCTTGCCGGCCGCGAGGTGAATCCACATGTCCGAGTTGCGCGCGACGAACGACGCCGCGACGAACGCGAACGCGACGACCAGCCCGACGAGCGCGGAATCGACGCCGCTGTACCACGCGGGCCACGCGGCGAGCTTCGGCCCGGTCGCGGGACTTGGCGAGCCGGGAGCGTCAGCGACCGGAGTTCCAGGCGCCGCGGTCGGGTCGGGTTTGGGCTGTCCGTCCGGTGTGCCGGGCGCGCCGTCACTCGGTGGCGGCGGTGGTGCGGACAACTTCACGACGACCTCATCAATGATGGCACAAGTGCGAGCGTGGTATCACGCTAGGTTCTGCCACAAGTACGGTCAAGCAGCGGCGGAAGTTCGGTCGAGGTGAACGCGCTACGCGCCCGACATCATCGCTTCGAGTTGAGCGGCGGTGAGAAACAGCCGGTAGGGGCGGCCGGGGAGTTCGGCGAAGTCGAAGTGCTGGTAGAACGCTTTGGATGTGTCATCGACACAATCGAGGACAACCGCGATGAAGGAGAACATTTGCCCGGCGTCGTAGCAGTCACGAAGCGCCTGTGCGAGGAGCAACCGACCCAGCCCTTGTCCCTGTCGGTCGGCGGATACGCCGAGCCACACCAGCACCGCGACCGGCAGCATCCGTCGCGGGAGCTTCTTGGCCGCTTCGGGTGGGAGATCGCTGAAATCGACCTGTCCTGTTGCGAGCGTGTAGTAACCGGCAATCGCGCCGGATTCGTCGAGGAGTACCTTCGTCGCGGAGAGGTGCTTGTCCTGGTTCTGAAGTGCCTTCGTCGCGAGCCAGTCATCGACCTCGGTTTGCCCGCTGCGGAACGCCCTGCGGGGGTGGGCTTTCACCAACCGTTCGAGCCGGAACCCGGTTGGAAAGAGGACACCGCTCACCATTCGCCCCGCATCACTTTACCGAGTTTCTTCTGAGCCGCGGTCAGTTTGACGGGCGCGTTGAGTGCCGTCCAGAACGCGAGTTGTTCCTCCGGCGTCATCGCGATTGTCTGCTCGGTGGCTGCCGCGACCTCCTTGCGGGCCTGCGAAACGGTGACCTGGCGAACGTAGTCGCTCACGCTGATGCCGCGCAACCCCGCCGCAAGGGTCAGCGCGTCTTTGCTCTCCTCGTCGAGTCGAACCATCAGCGGGCTGGGCGAGTTCGTTCGCCCGGAGCCGTTCGTCGGTGTTTTGCCCATCGGAATACCTCCAGGTAGGAGTTTACTGCCGCGTATTGCATAATGCAATACGGTTACGGCAGGCAACAACCTTTGCAACGCGCGTCCGTCCGCTGTAAGCTCGTCATCCACACACGCAGCGACGTTCGACTTTCGGGAAGCCGCCCATGCCGATCTCGTGGAACGAAATCCGCAACAACGCCATCGCCTTCTCGAAGGAGTGGGCCGGCGAGACGCGCGAAGAGGCGGAAGCCAAGAGCTTCTGGGACGCCTTCTTCACCGTCTTCGGCATCAAGCGGCGAACCGTGGCGAGTTTCGAGGAGCCGGTGAAGAAGCTCGCGGGCACCTGGGGCTTCATCGACCTGTTCTGGAAGGGAACGCTGCTCGTCGAACACAAGAGCCTGGGCAAGTCTCTCGATAAATCGCACGCGCAGGCGATGGAGTACATCCAGGGGTTGAAGACCGCCGGGCGCGACGAGGAGATTCCGCGGTACGTGGTCGTGAGCGACTTCGCCAAGATCGCCTTGCACGACCTCGACGACGACACGACGGCCGAGTTCCCGCTCGCGGAGTTTCACAAGTACGTCGATCAGTTCGCGTTCATTCCGGGTTACAAGCGGCACAAGTTGGAAGCCGAAGACCCGATCAACATCGCGGCCGTCGAGAAACTCGGCTTCCTCCACGACGCGCTCGAAGACGGCGGCTACACCGGGCACGACCTCGAACGCTTTTTGGTTCGCGTGCTGTTCTGCATGTTCGCCGAAGACACGGGCCTCTTCGAGCGGAACGCGTTCACGCTCTACATCGAGAACCACACGAAGGAAGACGGCTCCGACCTGGGCGCCGCGCTCGCGAAACTGTTCCAGGTGCTGAACACGCACGAGGACAAACGCCAGGCGAACCTGCTCGAAGAACTCGCGACGCTGCCCTACGTGAACGGCCAGTTGTTCGCGGAACCGCTCGCGTTCGCGGACTTCAACCGGGCGATGCGGAATCGGCTGCTGACGTGCTGCCGGTTCGACTGGTCGCGCATCTCGCCGGCCGTGTTCGGGTCGCTGTTCCAGAGTGTGATGGAGCCGCGCGAGCGCCGGCAGGTCGGCGCGCATTACACCTCCGAACGCGACATCCTCAAGTTGGTCCGGTCGCTGTTTCTCGACGACTTGCGCGCCGAGTTCGAGCGTCTGAAAGCGAGCAAGGGGACGCAGCGCGAGGCGCGGCTGCGCGACTTCCACAAGAAGCTCGGTTCGCTCACGTTCTTCGACCCGGCGTGCGGGTGCGGCAACTTCCTCGTCGTCACCTATCGCGAACTGCGCCTGCTGGAAATCGACTTGCTGAAGGAACTGCAAGGGCAGCAGCAGGTTCTCGACGTGTCGAGCCTGTCGCGGATCGACGTGGACGTGATGTACGGCATCGAGATCAACGAGTTCCCGGCGCGCATCGCGGAGGTCGCGTTGTGGCTCGTCGATCACCAGATGAACCAGCGCCTCGGCGAAGCGTTCGGCGTGTACATCGCGCGACTACCGCTGAAGAAAAGCCCGCATATCCACCACGGGAACGCACTTCGCACTGATTGGCACACCGTTTGCCCCCCATTTGCAGCTACATTCTCGGCAATCCGCCGTTTGTGGGAGCCAAATACCAGAGCGACGAACAGCGTGCGGACTGCGCGACAGTCGCGGGTGGCGTCAAGAGTTCTGGGTTACTCGACTTCGTCGCGATGTGGTATCTGAAGGCTGCGACGTACATCCAGAACACCAGCACTGCGGTTGCGTTCGTCTCCACGAACAGCATCACACAGGGCGAGCAAGTCGGGGTGCTGTGGGGCGAACTGTTGAAGCGCGGAATGCGAATTCGCTTCGCGCACCGCACCTTCTCTTGGGAGAGTGAGGCACGCGGCAAGGCGCACGTTCACGTCGTCATCATCGGCTTCGGCACGACCGACGCGCCGGATAAGCGCATCTACGACTACGAGCACGACGCGAACACACCGACCGTCATCGCGGCGAAGAACATCAGCCCGTATCTCGTCGATGGGCCGGACGCAGTCGTCGTGAACAGAAGCCGGCCGCTGTGCGCGGTGCCGGTAATGCTCAGCGGCAACCAGCCAATCGACAACGGCAACTATCTCTTCACCCCAGAAGAGCGAACGGCGTTCTTAAAGCAGGAGCCGCAAGCGGAACCTTACTTCAAGCGGTGGCTCGGCGGTGAGGAGTTCTTGAATGGAATTGAGCGGTGGTGTCTCTGGCTGGGAGATTGCAAACCGGAACAACTCAAACTGATGCCAAAGTGCCTTGAGCGTGTCGAGCGTGTCCGAGCGTATCGACTCGCGAGCCAGCGGGCTTCAACGGTGAAACTCGCGAGCCTGCCGACTCGCTTTCAGGTCGAGTTCGTGGCCGAGAAACCGTTCTTGGCTATGCCTGAAGTCTCATCCGAGCGGCGACGGTACATTCCGATCGCCTACCTGACCCCCGAATACATGGCGGGCAACAAGTTACGTGTCGTAACCGAGGCTACAATGTACCACTTCGGAATACTCACATCTGGGATGCACATGGCCTGGGTGACTCGCGTTACTGGGCGCTTGAAATCCGATTACGGGTACTCAATCAAGCTCGTTTACAACAACTACCCGTGGCCGGAGGTGCCGACGGACAAGCAACGCGCAGCAGTCGAGACTGCCGCGCAAGGTGTTCTCGACGCGCGGGCGAAGTTCGCGGACGCGTCGCTCGCCGCGCTGTACGATCCGCTCACGATGCCGGCCGATCTCACGAAGGCGCACGCCACGCTCGACCGCGCCGTGGACCTTTGCTACCGACCGAAGAAGTTCGAGAGCGACCGCGAACGGGTCGAGTTCCTGTTCGAGCTTTACGAGAAGTTGTCCGCCCCGCTGACCGCCGCGGAGAAGCCCGCCCGCCGGCGTAAGACTTCTGATCCGCCCGCCGAGTAGTTTCACGCGACGGAACCACATTCCCACTTCTGGTACGGTTCCGAGATGAAATCTGTTGCCGGGTGTGGTTAGGCCGGTGCCTTGTGAAGTCTGTCACAAGACGAGTGAGCCGACCCAGATTGCCAAAGTGAAGACACTGGCATTCTGGCATTCTGGCAATCTGGCATTCTGGCATTCTGGGTATCTGGGTATCTGGGTATGACAAAATGGCAGTCCACGCCTCGGCGGGGGCGCGAACTTCGGCTTGTCACGCGCGGCGGAATGCGTTCCAATCTCCTAAAATCTCCACAGCCAAGTGCTGTGGCCGAATTGAAGGCAATCCGCGCAGTTTCGATTCTGATGCAGGGACGCTCTCTCCACAGCGCGAGTGCTGTGGCCGAATTAACAACGCACGCACGGAAGCGCGCCCGGAACGACTCCGGGCGGACGGAACCTCCGCCATGATGGCCCCGCTGCCGAACCACACGCCCGGCGACCGGCCCGACCTTCCGCGGGTCCGGATCGACGTGCGCACCGCGGCCGGCCGAACCACCAGCCACGAACTCGCCGGCGAAGAATTCCTCGTCGGCGGGGCGCCCGGTTGCGACCTGCGGTTGCCCGTCGCGGGCGCGCCGCCGGTCGTCGCGCAACTCACGCGCAAGCCCGACGGCGTCGCCATTCGCCGCGTCACCGCCGCCATGCCGGTGCTGCTCAACGGCTCGCCGCTTCCGGCCGGCAGCACGGTGCCGCTCCACCACGCGGACGCGGTCCACATCGCCGGGCTGGTGATCGCGGTTCACATTCAGGGACTCGCCGCGCCCGAACCGCCGCCGGTGTACCTCTCGCCGAAGCTCATTTCCCTCGACGACGTGCCGCTCGCGGAGCCGGTTGAAGAGCCGCCCGATTTCACCGCGGAATACGAGCGCCTCGAAGATCGCAAGCAGGCACTCGACGCCGAAGAAGCCGACCGCCGCGCCGCGTGGGACGCACGCGACGCCGAGTTCATCCGCCGCCGGCGCGACCTCGACGGCTACGCGGAGGAACTCGAAGCCGACCGACTGCTATGGCACGACCGCCGCGCCGCCATCGAGCGCGAACTGGCCGACGCGCGCGCCGCCGAAGCCGCCGCGACGGACGCCGAACTCGCCCGCACGCGCACCGAACTCGCCGGCTTGCGGCAGCAGTGGCTCGACGAGTGCAACCGCCACCGCGAAGAGTTGGTTCGCCGCGGCGAGCAACTTCAGACCGACCGCGAGACGTTCGAGGCCGAGCGCGCGGAGTACGAGCCGAAACGCCAGGCGCTGCGCGACGACCACGCCCGCACCGCGGCGCAGGCGCAGGAGTTGGCGCGGCAGCGGGAGTTCTTCGCGGCCGACCGCGACATCTTCGAGCGCGAGCGCGACACGTTCGAGGCACGCCGCGCCGCCGAAGCCGACCGGCTCGCGTCGTGGGAAGCCGACCTCGCCGTGCGCGGACAGGTGGTGTCGCACCGCGAAGGATTGGTTCGCACCGCACGCGCGGAGTTCGAGAGTGAGCAGTCGCGGTTTCAAGACGATCTCGTTCGGCTCGAACGCCGGATGGCGTCGGCGGAGGAAGCCGAGCGCGAACTGACCGCCCGCACGCAGGAAGTGGACGTGCGGCTCGAACACCTCCGGCGCGACGCGGCCGAGTGGGAGGAGACGGTGCGGCTCGCGACCAGCGAGCAAGAACGCCTCCGCGCCGAAGCGGAGCGCCTCGACCGCCAGAAGGCCGAACTCGACGCGCAGTCCGCGACGCTCGCGGAGCGCGCGGGGCAGCTCGAATCGCAGCAGGCGGTGGTCGCGGTGTTACGCGCGAAGCTCGACCGCAGCCGGCAGGACATGGAGCGCGAGGCGTGGCAACTGGCCGCGGCCCGCGTGCGCGAAGACGAGTCGCTGGCCGAACTCCGCCGCCGCATTCAGGAAGCCGAAGAGGTCCGCGCTCAACTCAGCGCGGTGCAGGAGAACGCGGACCAAGAACGCCACCGGCTGGACGAACGCGACTCGCTCCTCGCGGCCGGGCTGGAGGAGATTCGCGTTCAGCGGGAATCGCTCGCGGCGGAGGCGACGCGCCTTCAGGAGCGCGAGGCCGAACTGGACGCGCGCACGGCCGACTTCGCGGAGCAGGCCGGGATGCTCAAGGGCCGGATGACGCAGGCCATCGACCTGCAAAGCCGGCTCGAAGCCGACCGCGTCGCGATCCGCGAGCGCGAGGCCGCGCTGTCGCAGTCGGAAGAGGCGCGGCAGGCGCTTCAGGAACAACTCCGCAAACGCGCGGAAGAGTTGGGCACTCGCGGCAAGGCGCTCGACGACGCGGCACGGCAACTCGTGGCCGAGCGCGCCGCGGCGAACGAGGCCCGCGCCGCGCTCGAAGCCGCGCGTCAGACTGTCGAAGACGAACTCGCGTCGCGGCGGCTGGAACTCGAATCGCGCAGCACGACCGTGGCGAGTCAGGCCACCGAGTTCACCGAGAAGGAGCAGGCGCTGGAGCGGCAGGTGAACTGGTTGAAGGAAGTGGCCGCCGCGGTCACGGCCGAGCGCAAGAGTCTCGCCGCGGCCCGCGCGACGTGGGAAGCCGACCGCGCGAACGCTCAGGAAGCGGACCGCGACGCACGCGAACAACTGGAAGCGTTCCGCGCACAAGCCGCCGCGGACCTCGACGCGCTTCGCGCGCAGGCGCCGGAACTCGACGATCAGGCGAAGCTCGCGCTGGAGCGGTTGGCGGGCGCGCGCGACATGCTTCGCGGTCACCTGAACGAACTGAACGAGTTCGCCCGCACCAGCCGTACCGACCTCGAAGCCGCCCGCGTGCAGATTCGCGAAGAGGCCGAACGGCTGCGCGAGAAGCACGAGACGCTGGACCGCGCGAAGGACGAACACCGGCTGGCGGTGACCGCGTTCCGGCAGCAGTTGATCGAGTGGCAGGGCACCGTGTCCGACATGCGCCGGTTGCTTTCTTCCAGCGAGAACCGTTTAGACGCGAAGCAGGCCGCCGCGACGGAAGCCGCGACCGCCGCCGACGACGCGACGCGCCGGCTCGCGGAGGAAACCGACCGGCTTCGCAAAGAGCGCGAGGAACTGAGCGCGCGGCGGATGGAGATGGAACACCACCTGTCCGACATGCGCGAGTGGTACCGCAAGAAGCTCCGCGAACTGGCGCGCACCAATGGGAAGGACATCAAACTTCACGAACCGAGCGAGGTGAACCGCGACGGTCACGGAGCGGGTGGAGAGCATCGTGCGGGTGACGCTCCTGTTTCGCTCCCGCTTGGTGCTGCCCACCCGCTCCCTGACGGTCGCGGTTCACCCGGCGCATTTGAAGAACTCGAACCAGGTGACCGGCAACTCGGCGAACTGCTCCGCTCGCTGGGGTTGGTCGATGCCGACACGCTCACCGCACTGTGGGAAGAAGCCACGCGGCAGCGGCGCACGCTGCGGCAGGTGTTGCTCGCGAGCGGCGCCGTCACGCTCTATCAGCTCGCGCTCATCGAAGCGGGCAACCTCGATTCACTGGTTCTGGGTCGGTTCCGCGTGATCGACCGGTTGCGCGTCACGCCGAAGGAAGCGATCTACCGCGTTCACGACCCGAAGCGCACCGGCGAGAAGTCCGGCGGCTTCTACCTGCTGCGGCACCTCGGCGAATCGGAGATGACGGACGCGGTGCATCCCGACGAGTTCCGGCAGCGGTTCTCCGCGGCGCGCGACGCGGCGCACGCGAACCTCGCGGGTGTGGTCGAAGTGCTGGAGATCGCGGGTCGGCCCGCGGTGCTTCAGGAGTGGCTGACGGGGCTGTTCAGCACCGACTGGCCCGCGTTCGCGGCGCACCCCGGCTGCTGGGTGCGGCTCGCGACGATGGCCGCCGGCGCGCTCGACGCGGCTCACCGCGTCGGGTTGGTTCACGGCCGGCTCACGTCGGACTCGTTCGTACTCACGCCCGAAGGCACGCTGAAAGTAACCGGCTTTGGCGAACCTCAGTGGCTGGCAT
>CANLGS010000094.1 GCA_947490035.1 Gemmataceae bacterium | reverse complement strand
TCGTTAGCCGCAAGCCGAAGGCGATCGCGTACCTTCGCGATCGCCTTCGGCTTGCGGCTAACCTCAGACACTCACACCTTCTTGTACTGCGTCGTCACCTCGTAGGTGCCATCCGGCAGCGGCACCTTCTGGTAGTCGCTGAACAGGTTGGGCGCGTCCTTCACGAGTACGTCGAGAACGGCGGTCGCGAGTTTGCGGATCTCCGGTTCGGCGAACGCGGAGCCGCGCATCTCGATGAAGTGGCGCAGCGCGCGGGCGTTGCCGGTCACGAAGATTTTCGTCTCGGTGGCGTTCGGCAGCACGCTCCGCGCGGCTTGGCGCGCGGTCTTGCGCCGCGTCGTGCGGTCGCTGTCGGGCGGCAGCATCGCGGCCGTGGCCGCCGCGGGGTCGGCCAGCTTCGCGTTCAGCGCCTCGGCCAACTTCACATACGCCGCGTGCGACTGCTTCACGGTGTCGAGCCAGATCGCGTGCAACTCGGGGTCGTTCGCGATGATGTCCGGCTCGACGTACTCCGCCACCGACTCATCGACGTACCGTTGCGAAAGCTGCGAGTTGTGTGTGACGATTCCGTTCGCGACGAAATTGTGGTTCGCGCCTTCCATCTCGATGTCGTAGGTGTCTTGTTCCCCGACGAAGGTCACCGCGACGATCCGTTTGAAACGCGGCACGAGCAGTTTTCCGGCACCCCGCTTCAGGGTCGCACGGTTGACCCCGGCGACCGCTTGCGGTTCCGCGTGGAACTGATCGGCGTAATCGAGTTCGCGAGTGTTCACCTTCAAGTGACACGGTTCGCAGAGCGGTACGAGGTTCGATTCCACGAGGGCCAAATCGGGGCGTACCCAGATCGGCAGAACGTGGTGCATTTCGAGTGCGCCGCCCCGCTTCCGGCACAGTTGGCAGGTGTAATCGAACTTCTCGAGAACCGCTGGAACGAGATCGGAGACGCCGCGCCGAACGACGATCCGATACGGCGTAATACCGCCCTTCCACTGCGGGTTCCGCTCGCCCACCTTCAGGGTGCTGAGGCGCTTTCGCGTTTCCGGCGTGTGCTTCCAACCCGCACGATACCGCCGGCCCTTGTTCCACGGTTGGCGGCCGACGGTCCACGAACCGACCGGCTTCTGAAGTTTGTGCTTCCGAACCCACGCCCGGATCGTGTGCGCCGAGACGCCCGCGAGTTTGGCAATGTCTGCTTGCTCGAGGCGGAGCTCGACGTACTGCGTTCTCAGCCAGTCGCGATCCTTGTATGCGGCGATCCCGTTCGTCGCGAGCGGGCGGTCGAGCGTGCCGTGAACGGCGAGACCGCTGGCGGTCACTTCCAACCCGTTGACGATCTCGCGCAGCGGCAGCCACCCGTCGCGCGTGAGGAACCGGTGGTCGGCCGAGCAGGAGATCGCCTTTCCGTCTTCAAGTTCGACGCGAAAGACCGGCTTTCGTCCCGAATGTGCAACGGCGGCCACGCGCCCGGTGGTGAACGTGTTGGTGGCTTCGTCCAGGCACCGTAACCGCAGGAGTTTGATGCGCGAGCGCCCGTGCGGCGTTTTAGTCATCTCGAACAGTTTCGCGATGGGGCGCTTCTTCACGCCCTCGCGGCGCCCGTTGCAGTTGTGGTCGCTGTAGACGAGCGTGTCCCCGGTCAGGCAGAATCCAAAGCCGGCCCTGTGTCGGACCAGTTCGTGCGTGAGGCTGCGCGACACGCCGGTGAGGAGCAGGTTCCAGACGGCGTGTTCGAGGACGCTGCCGTGCCCGACTTCCTTGATGTGCGTGAGGTACGCGGCGTTCCCGCCGGGGCGCGGCTTCGCGAAGCTCATGTAACAGACGCGACCGGCCGTCTCGGTCAGCACTTCGCCGGCGACTTCGCTATCACTTTCCCAGCTCACGCCGTGGTCCGCGAGGAAGCGGTCGAGTTCGGCGTCGTCCACGGTCTGACGGCCGAGAACGTACACGGAGGGTTCGGTGATGACGCGAATGCCGGCGTCCACTGAGTTCGCCGCTGCGTGAGGAGTTGGCACGGCCATGTGCGAGGCCCATCCGTGAGGTACGATGTAGTCGTCGTATCGACCGAAACGGTCGCGTGAGTTGAGCCAGAGTTGCCCATGCCGCGTTTCGACGTGTCCCAGGCCGCGCCGCACGAACTGCTGGCCGCGTGCCGACTGCTGTTCACCGCACCGGAGTCGGAAGAGTCGCGCGAGCGCCTCCTGTCCACCGCGGCCGAGTCGGGGGTGTTCGTCGCGCGCGCCGCGGGCCGGGTGTGCGGCGCGGCACTGGTGCAGGCGATGCCCGGCGCGATGGGCGTGACGGTCCCGCCGCGCGGCGAGTCCGCCGAAGCCGAAGACGCCGTAACCGCCGCCGCGTGTGCGTGGCTTCGCGAGCGCGGCGTGAAGGTGTGCCAGGCGTTCGCCGCGGCGGACGAAGTCGGCGCGATGGCTCCGCTGGAGCGCGCGGGTTTCCGGCACATCACGCGGTTGGCGTTCATGCGGCGCGAAGTGAACCGGGAGCACGACGGAGCGGTCTGGCAACCGCTCGCGGCGCCGCTGGCGTTGTGTTCGTACAAGCCGGGTAGCGTCCAACTGTTCACGCGGTCGCTGGCGAGCACGCACGAGGCGAGTCTCGATTGCCCCGAGCTGAATGGGGCGCGGACGACGGAGGAAGTTCTCGACGGCTTCCGCCAGCCAGACCCCGTTCCGGCGAAGTGGTACCGGGTACTGGCCCTCGACGCGCACGATGGGAAGACCGCCGTCGGCGTCCTCGTGTTCGACAACGGTCGCGAACCGGCGGCCCGCGAGATCGCCTACCTCGGCGTCGTGCCCGGATCGCGCGGGCGCGGGTTCGGCGACTGGCTCATTCGCTTCGCTATCGGTGTCGCCGTCGCAGAAGGTGACGAGACGCTGTCGGTTTCCGTCGATGTGCGCAACGCTCCCGCGATGAAGCTCTACGCGCGCCACGGGTTCGTCGAGTACGACCGGCGCGAGGTGTGGCTCGCGACGTGGCCCGCGTGACTTCACTCCGATTTGATTCAAGTGCGATTCTGCGCGCGCAACTTTGGCGCCCGCGCACACCGGCGCCACGTTACGCGCTCTGGCGCGGTTGATGCGCGTGTGCCGGGCGCGCGTGACTCTGCCGACCGCGCCAAGCCCCCACCCCGGATACCTTCCCTTACTGACCTTCCACCCCATAGGCGCCGTTCGCCCGTGACAGATATTGAAGGGACCACAGAACCACACCGGGGAGTTCGTCCGTGCCACCCCGACTCGCAACACGTGCTGCTCCCCAAGAAGTGCAGGCGCCGATCGTCGCGCGATCACTGCCGCCCGCGACGGCCCTCACCGACGCGGTGTCCGCGCGCGTCGGCGCGGCGCGCTTCAACCTGTGGTTCGTGGGCCACGCGACGTTCGTCCCGCTCGGCGGGCGCGTCGTGGTCGCGGTCCGCAACCAGCACACGCAGGAGTGGCTCGAACACACCTTCGGCGCGGCCGTGAAAGCCGCGGTCGCCGAGGTGTGCGGCACCGGCGTCGCCGTGCAGTGGGCCGTCGATGAAGAATTGCGGAACGCGGAACGCGGAACGCGGAACGAAGACACAAAGCCGGAAGAGGTGCGGAAGGACACGCCCAAGCCGGCGCTTTCTTCTGCTCCGCAATCCGCAATCCGCAATCCGCAATCCGCAATTCAAAGAGATTTGTTCGGCGACCCGATCGCGGCGCCGAAGCCGAAGGTGAAGCGCGCCGACCCGGAGGCGGAAGCGCTCGCGAAGCCGATCGCGTCGCAGCGCACCGGGCGGCGGTGGAAGTCGCTCGCCGACTTCGTCAGCGGTCCGTGCAACCGCGTCGCGCACGCGTCCGCGTTGAGCGTGATCGAAGAACCGGGACAGGGCGCGAACCCGCTCGTGATTCACGGCCCGGTCGGGACAGGCAAGACGCACCTGCTCGAAGGCATCTTCGCGGGCATGAAGAAGCAGAGCGACCAGCGCCCGTGTTATGTGACCGCGGAAGAGTTCACCACGCGGTTCGTGCAGGCGTCGCGCCTGGGGAAGATGTCCGCGTTCCGGCGACAGTTCCGCGAATGCTCCACGCTGCTGCTCGATGACTTGCACTTTCTCGCCACCAAGAAGGCGACGCAGGAAGAGTTCCTGCACACGTTCGACGCGCTCATCGCCGACGGCCGGCAGGTAGTGGTGACAACGGACTGTCACCCGCGGCTCGCGGACGAACTGATGCCCGAATTGCTCGACCGGTTGCTCGGCGGCGCGGTGTGGGGCTTGATGCCGCCGGACCCGGAGACGCGGCTCGAAATCCTCCGCAAGAAGTCGTGCGGCGCTGGCCCGACGATCCCCGACGCGGTGCTGAAGACGCTCGCGAACACGCTTCGCGGCAACGTGCGCGAACTCGAAGGCGCGGTGAACAGCGTCCGCCACTACGCGAAGGTCACCGGTCGGCCGGCGGACATGGCGACCGCGCGCGAGGCGCTCGGCGACCTGCTCCGGCACGCGGTCCGCGTGGTGCGCGTGGCCGACGTGGACGCGGCCGTGTGCGCGACGCTCCGGCTCGCAGCGGGGACGCTGCAATCGAAGGCGCGAACGTGGGCGGTGAGTCACCCGCGAATGGTCGCGATCTACCTGTGCCGCAAGCACACGGCCGCGACCTACGGCGAGGTGAGCAAGCACTTCGGCGCGAAGACGCACAGCACGGCGGTCGCGGCGGAGAAGAAGGTGCGGGCGTGGCTGGACAAGAACGCGAGCGTCGCAATCGGCGACCGCGACTGGCCGGTGAAAGAACTGCTCGACCGCGTCGAGCGAGAACTCCAGCGCTGAGCGTGGCGTCATGGAGTGTGGTCCGCCGCTCCGCGGCGGTCTTCTCTTTGGTGAAGAGAAGAAAACAAAGACCGCCGCGGAGCGGCGGACCACACTAAGAACCACATCAAAACTGTCATGAACATTCGCGATTACAACCGCGCGGCGTGGGATCATCAGGTCGCGACCGGCAACCGGTGGACGCTGCCCGTTCCGCCGGACGTGATCGCCGCCGCACGACGGGGCGAGTGGTCGGTTGTTCTCACACCCACCAAACCTGTTCCGCGCGAATGGTTCCCGCCGCTACCGGGGTTGGACGTGCTGTGCCTCGCGTCCGGCGGCGGGCAACAGGCGCCGGTGTTCGCCGCGGCCGGCGCGAAGGTCACGTCGTTCGACAACTCCCCCGCGCAGCTCGCGCGCGACCGCGAAGTCGCCGACCGCGACGGCCTCGCCATCACCACCGTCGAAGGGGACATGCGCGACCTGTCCGCGCTCGCGGGTGCGTCGTTCGGGCTGATCTTCCACGCGTGTTCAAACGGCTTCGTGCCCGACATCCGCCCTGTCTGGAAAGAGTGCGCACGCGTGCTGCGCCCCGGCGGGGTGTTGCTCGCGGGGTTCGTGAACCCGGTGCTGTGCCTGTTCGACGACGCGAAGATGGAGCGCGGCGAGTTTGAAGTGCGGCACCGCATCCCGTACTCGGCCTGACCAGCCTCACGGACAGGGAACTGCGGCGGTACACGGGCCGGAACGACCCGCTGTGCTTCGGGCACACGCTGGAAGACCAGATCGGCGGTCAACTGGAAGCCGGGTTCGTGCTCGCGGGGTTCTACGAAGACGGCGGGGAGAGTTGGAAGCTGTCGGAGTACATCGCGTGCTTCGCCGCGACGCGTGCCGTGAAGGTGTGACTGTGGGCGGATAGGTGAAGCAACTGCTCAAGCGGTGACTCTCACGCTGTCTTCCGAGGCTGACTCAGGAGGTACAGAAGCACTTCCGTTGTCGTGTATCCCCTCGAACCATCGGCCATTCGCGGTGCGCTTTCCTCGGTATTGATCTCCGGGCGGAAGTTCTGTTTCGGTTGCGATGCAGCGGGTACAAAGCAACCCAATACCGTGCCGTCCGGGGCAAAGATCACTGCCGTTTCGTCGGCCTTACCCAACTTCTTCAACATGCCGTCGTCCGCGATAACCAGCTTGCTCATCATGCGCTCCGGTAAGGTCACTTGCTCTTCGGATTGTAACCGACGGCTTCGATCCGCTCCAGCGCGCGTTTCGCCTCCTGCGTGCGGAACGCCTTCGCTTCGCCCGCGGCCAACTCTTTTAGCAGCGCCTTCGCTTCGTCGGTGCCGAGCGCTTCCAGAAGTTCGACCGCGCGGCAGTCGGTGAGATTGGTCGCGTCGGTGTCGTCGTCGCCCGTCGCGGCCGGCTTGAGGCGCATCTTCGCGAGCTTGACCGCCGCGTCCGGTTCGCGGCTGATGCGGGCCATCGCGAGGAACGCGGCATCGGCCTTGCCGGTGGCGAGCGTCTCCCACAACTTCGCGGCGTTGGTCTCCTTCTTGATCGCGTCCGGCAGCGGCACGGCTTGAAGCCGCATGTCCCAGACGAGAACGGTGTGATCCTCACCCGCGGTCAACAGGCGCGAACCGTCCGGCGTGAAGCCGAGTGCGCACGCACGCCCGCGGTGCCCGCGGATCGTGCGGCGTAATTCGCCCGAAGCGGCCTCGTACAAGCGGATTTCGCCGTCCTTGCCAGACACCGGCTCGGACAATCGTTCGGTCGAGAGGATTGCGGCGCGCGGTTTCAGCTCCTTCGCGTCGTCGGGCAGCGGAACCTCCAAACCGGTCTGAAGGTCTCGCGCGATCAGCGATTTCTTGTTACTGTAGACCACCGCCGTTCCGCCGGACACAAACACCGGTTGGTAATCGCCGGTCGCGCCGGCGAACGCGCGCAGTTCCTTCCCGGTCGCCACGTCCCACAGTCGCACGGTTTCGTCCGGTGCCCACGTCAGCAGGCGCTTGCCATCGGGCGACAGCTCCGCGTGTTCGACCGGCGCGCGATGTCCCGGCGGGTCGTTCACCGGGCGGTATGTCTTCGCGTCCCACAGCCGCACCAGCCCGAGCGAATCGGCGGTGGCGATGCGCGTGCCGTCGGCCGACACCGCGACGTTGTCCGGCGTGTCGGCGTGCCCTTCGAGCCGCCCGAGTTCCTTCCCGGTGAAGGAGTCGATCACCAGCGTGGTGTGATCCTGGGTCGCGACGACCAGAACCCCGCCTGACGCGGAGAACGCGGACGCGCCGCCGTCGCGCTCGCCGGGTCGATGACCGTGCGCGCCGACCGGCCCGTACGGCAGTCGGATGAGTTCGCGCGTCTTGCGGAACGGGTTGATGTCGATCCGGTCGAAGCCCCACTCCTTCTCTCCGGCCGCGTGGATCACAAGGGACCGCCCGTCGGGTGCGAGCATCAACCGGTGCGCGATCCGCTCGCTCTCGTTGCGGGCGAGCGACGGACCCGGCCCGGCGGCGCTGGTCGCCCGCACCGGCTTGGCCGGCTTGCCCGACGCCACGTCCCACGATGTTACGGTCAGTTCGCCGGCGTTCGCCAGCGTGCGGAAGGTGACGACCGTTTCGCCGTCGGCCGAGATGCGCACCGCTTCCGCGCCTTCCGCGCCGAGGTCGATGGTGCCGACGCGGTTGAGTTTCGCGGCAGTGTCGGCCGGCTTCAACTCGAACACGTGGACCGCGTGCTTCTCGTCGGCCGACTCCCACCGCGCCGCCACCCGCGTTCCGTCGGCGCTGAACAGGAAGTCGGTGTAGGCCGGGCGGCTCCTCGACGGAACGTCGTGAATCGTCGCGGTGACCCGCTCGATGAACACCCGCGGCGACACCAACGGCGGCGCGGCTTTTGGGTCGGTGAAGTCCCACACGCGAAAGTCGTCCGCGAGGATCTTCGCGGGCTTCCCCGGCGGTCCCGGTTCGGCGCGCCAGGCGACCGCGTGCGCGCCGCCCTTCCCCCACACCAGCCCCTTGAACAGTTTGTCGTTGACCGCGTGTTCGTGAACGGGTCGGCCGGTTTCCGCGTCCCACACCGTTAGCGCGACCAGCCCCGGCCCGGTGTGGTGTGCGGTGGCGAACTGCTTGCCGTCCGGAGAAAGAGCGAGGTGAGAAACGTAGCCGCCCGTGCGGAAGCGGTCGTCGCCCAGGCGCGCGAGCGCACCCGGCGGCAGGTCGGCCGCGCGCGCCGGCGCCGAAACGACCGCGAGCAACACCAGCGAACACGCGACACGCGACATAGCCAAGCCCTCCGGCCGCATCGTACCCGAACGGCGCGGTTCGCCGCGAGACGAACTACGTTGCCAACCGAACGCGCCGCGTGGGTTCTATTGGTGTCGGCCAGCTTGCTTCATCGCCCGCACGCGGTATCCCTTCTGTTGAAGTCCGTCCACCGATCCGCGTAGAGGCAATCACGTCGTGCGCACACTCATCACCGGCGGCGCCGGGTTCATCGGCTCCCACCTGTGCGAACGGTTCCTCGCCGAAGGGCACGAGGTCGTCGCGGTGGACAACATGATTACGGGAGACCTCGCCAACCTCGACCACCTCCGCGCGAACCCGCGATTCAAGTTCATCGGGCACGACATCTCCAACCCGCTCAAGGTGAAGGAGAAGCTCGACAACGTGCTGCACTTCGCCAGCCCCGCCAGCCCGGTCGATTACCTCGAACACCCGATTCCCACGCTGAAGGTCGGCGCGCTCGGCACGCACAACACGCTCGGCCTGGCGAAGGCGCACGGCGCGCGCTACCTGCTCGCCAGCACCAGCGAAGTCTACGGCGACCCGCTCGAACACCCGCAGAAGGAAAGTTACTGGGGCAACGTAAACCCGATCGGGGTGCGCGGCTGCTACGACGAGGCGAAGCGGTTCGCGGAGTCGATCACGATGGCCTACCACCGCGCCCACGGCGTGAACACGCACATCACTCGCATCTTCAACACCTACGGCGAACGGATGAGGTTGAACGACGGGCGCGTGCTGCCGAACTTCATGTACCAGGCGCTCAGGGGCGAACCGCTCACCGTGTACGGCAAGGGCGACCAGACCCGCAGTTTCCAGTACGTCTCGGATTTGGTTGAGGGCATCTGGCGGCTGCTGCCCACCGACTTCCACGACCCGGTGAACCTCGGCAACCCGGCGGAGATCACGATTCTGGAGTTCGCCGAAGAGATTCGGAAGCTCGCCGGCAGCACGAGTGAGATCGTGTTCAAGCCTCTGCCGCAGGACGACCCGAAGGTGCGCCAGCCGGACATCACCCGCGCGCGGCAGTTGCTGGGGTGGGAGCCGAAGGTCGGGCGCGACGAGGGGCTGGCGCGGACGATGGACTTCTTCAGGCGGAAGTTGGGGAAGTGACGTTCTTCCCTGGGACCGCGGGCGTCCCGCCCGCCGCTCTCGGTGTCGTGACGCTTCACGAACATTCGTGAGGCGACAGGAGACGTGCAGCGGCGGGCGGGACGCCCGCGGTCCCAGGGAAGAAGGTCACGACCGCAGTTTCAGCAGCTTGTTCATGCGGCGGTCGAGACGTTCCCACAC
>CANLGS010000093.1 GCA_947490035.1 Gemmataceae bacterium | reverse complement strand
GCATCATCGGCTGGTTGCCGGTGCGCCACGGCCGCAGGCGGATGGTGAAACTTTCGAGTTCGGTGCTGGCGGTTTCGAGCGTTCCGCTGTACGCGGCGTCGCGGATGCGCGGCAGTTCGGCCGACGAGTGAACGACTTCGCCGCGAAGCGTCTCGCCCTGCATCTCACCAGCTTGCAGGAGCGCACCGATGAGCGCGGACTTGCCCGACCCGCGGTGCCCGAACAGCAGCACGCGGGGAACGTCGGGAGCGGGTGTGGCGGGTGTGGCGGGTGTGGACATGGGTTGCGCTCTTCGGAGCGCGGGCGTCCCGCCCGCAACTATGCCAAGCCGGTCGCGACACGATTCCTCGGGCGGCAACACGAGGTGCGAAGAAGCGGGCGGGACGCCCGCGCTCCACCGAGAAAGAGACTCACTCGAACCGGCTTGTTAGTTTCGCTTCTTTCACCCACGCGCTAAGCCGCTTCATCTCCGGGTGGCTGTCGGACAGCGGTTCCTTTGCGTACCGCAAGACCAGAGCCGGCTCGTTCTTGGCGCTCGCGCGGCGGGCGTCGATGACCGTTTTCAGTTCCTCGAACGTCTTCGGCGCGGGGTCGGGATCGATCACGTAGAACTTGTCGTCGCGCACGTCGGCCCCGCTAAGAATCGCGATCCGCACGTCGCTCGGTGTCGCTTTCGGGTCCGGCGGTTTCGGCTCCACCTTCGGCGGCACCTTCACATCTTCCTTCGGCGTGACTGGGGCCGGCGGTTCCTTCCCCTTTTCCGTGGGCGTCGGCGTGCCCTTGCTGTCGCCCCCACTTCCACCGCCGAAGAGACCGCCACCGCCTTCGCCGAAGACGATGAGCGCGACGAGGATTGCAAGAGCAACGCCCGCGAGCAACCCGCACAACTTCTTCAGTTGCGGCGGTGCCTTGTGCGCGAACACCCAGCGGTCGAGTGCCCACGCCACGCCGATACCCAGAGCGTAGCCGACGAGTAAGCCGCCGCCGACGGCCAGCGCCTTGATCGCGTACCCGGCGACCTTCCCGCTCAGTCCGGAACCGAGGGCGTCGGCGAAGAGGGTTTCACACATGACAGCGGCTCGACGTGTGGTTGGGGTAGGTGCCGCTTGCCGAGCGGCACGGGCTGACCCGCGTGTGAACGATACGGACGCCACGTGAAGCGTCACGACTTGGGCCATCGTGCCGCTCGGCTCGCGGCACCTACCAAATACACCGGCGCCCGTGTTGCCCACACGCGGGCTAGCCCGTGCCGCTCGGCAAGCGGCGCCTACTGGAACTCGTGCGGGACGTTGCGAAACCAGTGGCGGATCTGCTCTTCCTGCTTCTTCGTCGGGAACCCGAGCGGGTTCTCCGGATACAGGATGAGGAAGTACAGGTCTTTCACCCCGCCGGCCTGCCGCTGGTGCAGCTCGAACCGCTTGGCGTCCGTTTCGGTGCGAATCTCCTGCCGGTTCGGGTCGAAATAGTAAAGCGTGCCGTCCTTGCGGTCGGTGTGCAAAACGCGCACCACAATCTGGTCGGTGAGGCGCGCCTGGGCCGCGCCCTCCAGCCGCTTGATGCGCTCGCGGGCGGCGGCCAACTCGCGCTGCAACTTCTGCACATCCTCCGGCAGGGCTTCTGTCTTCGGTTCGTCCTTCTTCTCCGGCGTCTCGGTCGCGGGCGGGCCGCTCACGAAGGGCATCAGCAGGAAGATGCAGAACAGCAGGATGAGTACGTCGATGAGCGGAACGAAGAACCGGGTGACGGCACGTCGCGGAGGCGTAATCACAACTTGCCCCCCGGCGGTTCCGGCGGCGGCGCGATGCCCGCGAGCGCGCGGATCAGGTCGCGGCCGACGGCGACCACCCACACCGGCAGGATGTTGATGAACGCCATGTACAGCCCGCCGCCGGTCGCGGTGATCGCCGGCGCGTACTTCTTGATGATGTCTTGCGGGGTCGGGTTCGCGCCGGGCGTGATCGAACTGAACGTCTGGAGGATCGCGGCGACGGTGCCGATTAGCCCGAGCAGCGGGAACCACTCCGCGGCCTGGCACAGGTGAGAGAGCCACCGGTCGGCCTTCAGGTCGAAGTCGTTCTCCTGCCAGCGCATCGCGCGCCAGGCGAGGATCACCTGCGTGGTGAACAGCGTGAACCCGACGCCGATGATGATCCAGTCGATGGGCGACGTTTCGACGCGCGCGAGGTAGTCGCGGCGCGCGTCGGCGGGGACGGCGACGAACACCAGCGCCGCGGCCAGCACCGGCACCGCGGCGAACGCGGCCGGCAGCACGACATGGATCCAGAACCGGCGCACGGAACCTCCCGTCGGCGAACGACCTACTTCGCTTCGGACAGCCACTGGGGCATTTCGCGGAGCTTCCCGTCGCGGCCGACGCACGCGAGCGTCGTCAGCCCTTCGGCGATCAGCGTGCCGTCGCGCATCACTTCGTACTTGTGTTCCAGTCGCACCGGCGAGGTGCGCACGACGGTGGTGCGGACGGTCAGCAGGTCGTCGTAGTGCGCGGGGCTTTTGAACTTCACCTCGACCTTCGCGACGACCAGGAAGTAGCCCTGATCCTCCAGTTCCTTATACGACGCGGCACGCCCGCGGAGCAACTCCGTTCGGGCTTGCTCGAAGTACACGAGGTAGTTCGCGTGGTGCAACAGGCCCATCCGGTCCGTCTCGGCGTACCGCACGCGAATCTGGATTTCACCCGTGACCATTCGCGCTCCTCTTCTGTCTGCTCTTGGTGGCACAGACATTCCTGTCTGTGCGGTTGGACCTTCAAAGCACACAGACAGGAATGTCTGTGCCACAAGAACACAGGCAACAAGACCGCTACTTGATGAACCCGACGCGGTTGGGCCGCGGGTACGCGGGCCAGAACACGAACACCGCCTTGCCCAGCATCAACCGCTCTGGCACCGTGCCCCACGAGCGGCTGTCGGAACTCTGCGCGCTGTTGTCGCCCAGACACATGTAGTGGCCGGGGTGGACGTAGTAGATGTCGGCGCTGGTGTAGTCGTTTGGGCTGTTCCGCGTGTAGTACACGTCGCGATGCAACTTCAGGTTGCGCACCGCGGACACCGCGCCCTTCGCCCCGACGCTCGCCGGCGCGTCGATGTCGTTGGCACGCGTCCAGCCCTCCTTCATGGCGTCCTCCGGCTCGTAGTCGGCCGGCTCGGTCGGATTGTAGTCGCCGGCGGCCTCGAAGTCGATGCGCTTGCTGTCCACCCACACCCACAGCCGCGCGTCCACGTTCGCGAACCGCAGTTTGTACGTGCCGGCGGTCACCTTGCACGGCTTGCTGCCCATCTCGCCCGCCTTCCCGCCGGAGCGCGAGAGTGTGACCTTGCCGCCGCCGAACGTGGCGCGGAACCGGTCCGACCCCTTCGACAGTTCCAGTGCCACCTCCGACCCCGCGGCCATCTCGACCTCGCACTCCAGAACCAGGTCGCCGACCCACAGCAACTGCGACAGGTCCGGGTTGACGCTCGGGTCGTCGCGGCTCTGCTCCTCGCCCTTCGCGTTCTGATCGATGCCCGCGTTGTAGCCGAGCATGTTGTCGATCGGGCCGGCGACCGGCGGCGTGCCGTTGGGCGTCGGCCACCGCCACGACACCAACCGCGCCGTGCCGTTCGGGTTCGGCCGCGACTGAAGGAGCAACTTCCCGGCCGCGTCCGCCTGATACACCAGATGCCGGTAGCGGAGCCAGTCCAGGCCTTCCCCTTTGTGCGCGAACGCCTTCGGCTGCTTCTCGCTGTCCGGGGTCCACGCGGTCGCGTTCTCGCGCACCCAGCGCTGGGACGCGGCGCCGAGTTCGGCCGGTTGCTTGTCGTTGTCCCACACGACGCGGCGGTCGGCCAGAATCTGGTCTTCGCCCTTGCGCACGATCTGGAACCCGCCGGGCACGGTGTTGGTGAACCCGGCCTTCTGGGAGGCGGCGAACAACTCCCGCCCGCGCCTGCTCCCGTCGCTGTTGGAGTACATGTACATCTTCTTCCACAGGTCCAGCGGGTTGGTCGGACGCGGGTAATGGACGCTGCCGTCCGAGTCCAATTCATCTTCGGGGTAGGTCAGCGACGTGGTGACGTACAGTTCGCCGCGATAGATGGCGACCGTCTCGCCGCCGAAACCCATCGCCCGCTTGATGTAGTTCTGTGCGGTGTGCTGCTGCTGCGGGTCGTCCGGGTACTTGAACACGACCACGTCGCCGCGGTGCGGCGGGCGGACGTGGAACAGCGGCTTGAGGACCAGCACGCGGTCGCCGGTGCGGTTGTCCGGCCGCGGGGTCAGGTCTTCGACCTTCCCCTCGTGCCGGCAGTTCGGGCAGCAGTACTTGATGAGCGGGTGCTTGCGCTTGGTGCCGCTGTTGACCTCGACCTCGTCGTGCGAGTTGACCGGGAACTCGTGCCCGCACTTCGGGCAGGTGACGACCTTCTGGTAGCCGTAGAGGGTTTCCGCCATCGACCCGGTGGGGATGACGAACGCCTCGGTGACGAACAGCTTGAGGAGCAGCACGAGGACGACGACGAACACGACCGTCTCGATCACCTCGCGGACCGGGTCGCGCGGCGCCTTCGGTTTGTCGTTGATCGCCGCGACGGCGGCGTTAGTGGCGGCGTTAGTGGCGGCGTCGAAAGCGGCTTCGGCAGCGTTTGACATGCGGGCCTCAGTGCGAGCGAAAGTCGGCGTCGTTGAGTATTCGTCCGCACCGGGCGGAAATTCGGTTACGGTCTGGACATCTTGTAGGGTGGGTCAAGGCTTTGCGCAGGCCCACCATCTTCACCCAAACGAAGAAGGTGGGCCTGCGCAAAGCCTTGACCCACCCTACAAGACTAATGCAGCCAGCGCAGGCGGGACCAGTCGATCCATTGGATCGGGCGCTCCCGGCCACCGACCGACGGCCGCCACAGCCGGAGCGGTTGGTGAATCAGGAATGGTTTACCGATGAAGGCGCGTTCCGGCACGCCCGGCGTCGGCCATTTCCGGCTGTCCTCGGAGTTCCCGCTGTTGTCGCCCAGCACGAAATGCTCGCCCGGCCCCAGCACCGCCGGCACGCGGACGCCGTGGTAGTCGCTCGCGTCGGCGGTGTAGTGGATGTCGCGGAACAGCTTCAGGTCGCGTACCACGATGCGACAGCCGCGTGCGCCCAGGCGCAGGGGCAGCGACACCGGCTCGCGCTTCGCGACCGCCTCCAGGTCGGCCGCCGGCACCGCGAGTTTGCCGCCGATGGCGATACTCGCGCGGCGGTCCACGAACGCGAACTCCAGCTTGTACTTTTTTCCAACCTCAAGCGAGACCCCGCTTGCGGCGCCCAACCCGCCGTGTTTCTCGCGCGTCAGTTGCGCGCGACCGGTTGCCTTCGCGCCGATTGTGATTTCCGCCGTGACCGTGTCGGCCCCGTCGGTGAGCCGAACGTCGAAGCACGCTTCGCCGGGGGCACCGGTCGCGGCGGTCGCTTCCACTTCGCACGTCAGGTAGAAGTCGTGCGCCGCGGGCAGGTCGCTGCGCCGCGGGGTGCCGTCGTAGGCGTTCCACGCGCGAATCGGGTTCTCTTTTTGGTCGTCTATATGCCAGTTCCGGTAACGCACCGCAGTCGTCGTTTGTGGCGTGTCGGAAGCATCCAACACGAGCGAGTTGTTCTCGATCACGGGCTCCGCGAGCGCGGCCGGTGTCATGCCGGCGGGCAGGCGCGGGTCGCCGCCGGGTTCGACCGGCCAGCGCATGTTCCACCCGCCGGGGTTGGGGGCGAAGTTCATGTCGAAGATGGGCATCACCGTTTCGCGCACCTCGGCGAGACCCTTGCGGGCGATCTCGCCGTTCACATACACGTCGCCGTCTACGATGGTGATCGTCTCGCCGGGCAGCCCGACGAGGCGCTTGACGTAAGTCTTGCCGAACTCCTCCATCTGCCCATACTTATTTTTCTTCTGGTTCGGGCAGAGGAACACGACCATCTCCCACCGCCGCGGCGCGCGCAGGTCGTAGATGTTCTTGTCCACGAGGAGCCGGTCGCCGCTGAGTTCGCGCTCGTCCATGAGCGACACGCCGCTGTCGCAGTTCGGGCAGGTGACCTTCCGGAAGAACTCCGCGCTGCTGTCGGGGGGAGGGCGGCCGACGCGGACCGTGTAGCCGCAGCGCGGGCACGGGCCGTCGCGGTGGTGGCCGCTGAGCGCGGGTGCCATGCTGCCGGTCGGTACGCCGAACGGTTCCACCGCGACGGTCTTCAACACGAGGACCAGCCCGATGAACCCGGAGATGACAACGACGAGCGCGCGGAACGGCGAGACGTTGGGGATCGCGCCCGGCGGGCGGGGAGCATCCGCAGCGGGCGCCGGCGGCGCTTCCTCTGGGGGAAGTTCCAAAGCGATGGGTAGTGGTATGTCGGTGGGGTCCATGACTGTGTTCGTAGTGACCCGCTTTAGCGGGTCTGCTTTTTGTTTTGTGGCACAGACATTCCTGTCTGTGTGCCGCGCTGCTCAGCCGACACAGACAGGAATGTCTGTGCCACAAGAACAAGAACCCGCTGAAGCGGGTCACTACGAACGCGAACCCGCCGTCAGTCGTCCGATTCCAGCACCGCCAGGAACGCCTCCTGCGGCACCTCCACCTGTCCGATCTGCTTCATGCGCTTTTTGCCTTCGGCCTGCTTCGACCACAGCTTGCGCTTGCGCGTGATGTCGCCGCCGTAGCACTTCGCGGTCACGTTCTTGCGCATCGCCGCGATGTTCTCGCGGGCCACCACGCGCGCCCCGATCGCCGCCTGTAGCGACACCTCGAACAGGTGCCGGGAGATCTCCTCGCGCAGCTTCTTCAGGATCAGCCGGCCGCGGCGCTCGGCGCTCGCCCGGTGGACGATCACCGAGAGCGCGTCCACCTTCTGCCCGTGAACCATGATGTCCATCTTCACCAGGTCGGCTTCGTGGAAGCCGAGCACTTCGTAGTCCATCGTGCCGTAGCCGTGCGTCACCGACTTGAGCTTGTCGTACAGGTCATAAATCACCTCCGCGAGCGGCATCTCGTACACCAGAATCACGCGCTGCTGGCTCAAGTATTCCGTGCGCACGAACGTGCCGCGGCGCTCGGTACACATGCCCATCAGCGTGCCGATGTTCCCCGCCGGGATGAGGAAACTGATGCGCACGATCGGCTCGCGGAACTCCTCGATGAAGCCCGCGTCCGGCACCTCCTGCGGCCCGTGAACGATGATGACCTCGCCGTCGCGCTTCTTGATCTCGAACGTCACGTTAGGCGCGGTCTGTACCAGATTGAGGTTGCTGTCCGCTTCGAGCCGCTGCTGGATGATCTCGCGGTGGAGCATCCCCAGGAAGCCGCACCGGAAGCCGAACCCGAGGCCGTCGGAGACTTCCGGCTGGAACGTGAAACTGCTGTCGTTGAGCTTCAGCCGGCCGAGCGCTTCGCGCAGGTCTTCAAACTCGTTGTTGTTCACCGGGAACAGCCCGGAGTACACCATCGGCTTCGGCTCCTTATAGCCGGCCATTGCCTCCGCGGTCGGGTTGTTCGCGTCCGTCACCGTGTCGCCGATGTTGACGTTGTCGATGTTCTTGATGTTAGCCGTGAAGTACCCGACCTGCCCGGCGGAGAGTTCGTCGCACTTCACCGGCTCCGGGCGGAACTGGCCCATCTCGGTGATGACGTACTCGCGCCCACTCCGCATGAGCTTGATGCGCTGACCCGGTTTCACGTACCCGTCGATCATGCGGATGTAGACGACGACGCCCTTATAGGTGTCGAAGTGGCTGTTGTAGATGAGCGCCTTCAGCGGCGCTTTGGGATCACCGGCCGGCGGCGGGACGCGCTCGACGATGGCCGCGAGCATGTCCTCGATGCCGATGCCGGCCTTGCCGCTGACGCGCAGCACGTCGTCGGGGTTGACCATCAGCGCGGTTTCCATCTCGCCGATGACGAAGTCCGGGCGCGCGTGCGGCAGGTCGATCTTGTTGAGCGTGGGGAGAATCTTCAGCCCCGCGTCCATCGCCAGGAAAGCGTTCGCCACCGTCTGCGCCTGCACGCCCTGGAACGCATCGACCAGCAGAATCGCGCCTTCGCACGCCGCGAGGGAGCGCGACACCTCGTAGTTGAAGTCCACGTGTCCGGGCGTGTCGATCAGGTTGAGTTCGTAGCGGACGCCGTTCTGCGTGTGGTAGATGGTGACCGGGTGCATGCGGATGGTGATGCCGCGCGAGCGCTCCAGGTCCATGCTGTCGAGCGTCTGGGCCTTGATGTCGCGCTCGGAGATGGTGCCGGTTTTAAGCAGGAACTGGTCGGCCAGCGTGCTCTTGCCGTGGTCGATGTGGGCGATGATGCAGAAGTTGCGGATGACTGCGGTCGGCGTCGGCATTCGGCGGCGCTCACGTGGGCGAGGGTGCGAGTCGCGGGGTCTCCGCGGTGTCGCCTCGATCAACTCCCATATCCTAGCACCACCGGCCGACACTGAATAGGCCGCGCCCGCGGCGCCGCACCGGGTATCATTCCGTATCGCCTTCTTCCGGAGACGCGAATCATGCGCACGCTCGGTATCGCGGTCCTGCTGGCGCTCGCGGTCGGCGCGGGTTGCAAGCCGGTCAAGCCGACTTCGACCGCGCCCGCACCGGCCGCGGCGATCCCCGTCGAGGTCACCGAAATCCGCTACGACGCGCTCGACGCGGCCGTAAACGAGCGCAAGGGTAAGGTCGTGCTGATGGACTTCTGGGCGACGTGGTGCGGCCCGTGCGTGAAGAAGTTCGCGCACTTCGTGGCAACGCACAAGAAGTACGCCGACAAGGGACTGGTGTGCATGAGCGTGAGCATGGACCCGAAGGGGAAGGACGACAAGTACGACAAGGCCGACGTGCTGAAGTTCCTGAAGAACAACGAGGCGACGTTCGCGAACTACACGCTGCTCGGCACCCGGAACGACGGGGACAACATCGTGGACCGCTTCGGCTTCGCCGGGTACATCCCGCACCAGGTGTTGTTCGACAAGCAAGGCAACCGCGTCTGGACGAACGCGGAGAAACAGTTGAGCGAGAGCGCGCTCGATAAACTCATCGAAGCCGAACTCGCGAAGTGACCCACCGTTCCCAACAGGAGTTGCGCGTGTACCGAATCATGATTCTCGCCGGCGCGCTGGCGGCCTGCGCCGTCGCGATCCCGAGCCGCGGCGCCGACGAACCCGGCAAGGGCGTCGCGATGACCGAAGTCAAATTCGACGCGCTCGACAAGGCCGTCGCGGACCAGAAGAAGAAGGTCGTGCTGGTGGACTTCTGGGCGACGTGGTGCGGCCCGTGCGTGAAGAAGTTCGCGCACTTCGTGGCAACGCACAAGAAGTACGCCGACAAGGGACTGGTGTGCATGAGCGTGAGCATGGACCCGAAGGGGAAGG
>CANLGS010000092.1 GCA_947490035.1 Gemmataceae bacterium | reverse complement strand
CCATGGCGCAGATGAGCGAGAGCAACGCCGAGAAACTCAGCCCCGGACAGGCGACCGCCCTGGTCCGCGTTCTCGACCTCCAGGCGCGGTGGGAGAACCACCGCGACGACCCGGCCAAGAGCGCCGGCTCCACGACCGACCTCCAGGCGCGGCAGAAGGCGTTCGAGGCGTTCCGCGTGGCGTGGCGCGAGTACGCCGCGGAGTACCGCGACGCGCAACTCCCCGAACCGACCCAGAACGTGCCCGACCGGCTCGCGATCTGGTGCCGCACCCTGCGCGCCGTGCTGCGCCGCGCCGAGAGCGGCACCCCGGCGCTGGTGCTGGCGAAGGTGTACCGGCTCGCCGACCGCATCGCGATTCGTGTGGGCAAGGAACTGGTGGAACGCGCTCCGGCCGCGGACCTGACCGACGGCATCCGCGAACTGGACGCGGTCATCACATGGTGCGGGACGCCGGCCGTGCTGCACCCGAAGGAAGAGGCCGCATAAGCGCCCCTGCCGCGCAACGCACCGGGGTCTCACGACCCTGGCTACGAACAGCCGCCCCATTCGGGGCTGAAAGGGCTGGTGGTGGGAGCGCAGCCCGATTATCGGGTTGCGCTCGCAACTCTTCGAGCGCTGATTACAGGGCGCGGTGTAAAAGGCGTGCGCCGACGAACCGCACCCTGATCCGCACATCTTCGGGAACCCTTTTCCACCCGTCACCTTCTCCCCGGCGTGACGCACGGACACCGCGGTCTCACTCGTTCGCGGGGTGTACGAGTCGCGCGAGTTCGGCGCGATGCCGATTCTGGCCGACGCACTTCAAGACGCCGGGTGCGACGAACCCGCGCGCCTCGATCACTGCCGAGCGCCCGGCGGACACGCCCGCGGGCGCTGGGTGATCGACCTCGTTCTCGGCAAGGAGTGACGGTAAACTGCACGACGGAGGATTACTCATGGCTACCGCGACAACGATCACCCCGCCACCGATTCAGCCGCCCGCGCACACCGGTTCAACTTCTCCGCCGGCTGTCGGGCCGCGGCCGTGGCGGTGGACGATCGAGCAGTACCGCCAGCTCGAACCGACGCGCATCTTCGACGGCCTGAAGACGATGCTCATCGCCGGGGAGATTTACACGATGCCCATGCCCGACCCGCCGCACAACACCGCGCTCGGACTGACCGCCGACTACCTGCGGGCCGCGTTTCCGACGGGCCACCACGTTCGCAACCAGATGGCGTTCGACATCGGGACGAAAGACGACCCCGGCCCGGCCCTCGCCGTCGTTACCGGCTCGGTCAGGGATTACGCCACGCGACAAGCGACGGCCGCGGTGCTGATTGTCAAAATCGCTTCGTCGTCGCTGTCCATCGACACGACGGAGAAGGCCGAACTATATGCGACCGCGGGCGCACTCGATTACTGGGTGATCGACGTGCAGCACCGCGAACTCATCGTCTTCCGCGACCCGGAGCCGCTTCCCGAGGGGCTTGGAGCGACCGCATACCGGTCGCGCCAGACGTTCGGGCCGAACGACACCGTTTCGCCGCTCGCCGCACCGCACGCGACCGTTCGCGTCGCCGATCTTCTGCCGTAAGTTTTCCTCCGTGGAGCGCGGGCGTCCCGCCCGCCACTTCGCAATTCAGGTCGCTTCGATTTGTTTCGCACAGCAACGCGACGCGCGAAGTGGCGGGCGGGACGCCCGCGCTCCACGGAAAAAGACGTGTCGCAGGTTGCGGTTGCGTCGGGTTTCGTCCCGTGCGTATCATCTCGCGACCGCGGGCGGACCGCGGCCGGCACTGGGAAGGAACCCGCATGGCCCTGGCATACCCGCCAGACGGCACCCCGCCGCACGCGCCCGGTCACGGGCACGAAGTCGCACTCGCGCCGCGCCGCGTCCACACGCCGCCGGCTAGCGAGTTGGCGGTCGTCGTCGTCAACTTCTGCCAGTGGCAAAACACCGCGCGCCTCGTGCGGCAACTCCGGCGCTCGGCCGCCGTGCGCACCGGGCAGGCGGAAATTCGCGTCATCGACAACGGCTCGCCGTCGCACCCGCTCGCGGTCCGCGTCGCCAACCTGCGCGGCGTGTCCGTGCGGCGTTACGGCACCAACCTCGGCTTCGCGGCGGCCGTGAATCGCGGGTGCCGGCTCACCGCCGGGCCGTGGGTGCTGCTGCTCAACCCCGACATCACCGTGCCCGACGGCTTCCTCGACGACGTACTCGGGCGCGCCGCCCGCGACGACGTGCCCGCCGACGTGGGCGTGATCGGCTTCCGCTTGCTCAACCGCGACGGTACGCCGCAGCCGTCGGCCGGGCCGTTCCCGTCGTTCGGGCGCACGCTCGCGGGGCTGTGCCTGTCGCGCGCCCGCCGCAAGTGCCGCGTGAACCACGGCGACGCCAAACGCCCGGTCGAGTGGGCGACCGGCGGCTGCCTGCTGGTGCGCCGCGAGTGCTTCGAGCAACTCAATGGTTTGGACGAATCGTTCTTCCTCTACTACGAGGACGTGGACTTCTGCAATCGCGCGGCGGAGCGCGGGTGGCAGGTGCGGTTCGACCCGGCGCTGGAGGTGACGCACCACTGGCCGCTGCACGCGCGCCGGGTGCCGCCGCCGCTGCGCCTGGTCACGCGGCACGCGCTCCTGACCTACGCGAGCAAGCACTGGCCCGCGTGGCAGTCGCGGTTGTTGTCCGGCGCGGTGTGGGCGGAAGCCGGCGCGCGGCAACTGTGGGCGAAGGCGCGCGGCGAATCGGAAGCCGCACGCTGCTTCGGCCAACTGCGCCGGCTGGTCGGCGACATCGCTTCCGGGCGCACGCGAGAGGCCGCCGAGCGCATCCGCTACGCCGCCGGGTTCCTCCACCCGATCGCCGCCGAGCAAGACGGCCGAACACAGTGAGGAGTGAGGAGTGAGGAGTGAGGAGAAAGAAGTTCATCCGACACCGCCGCTCGCGGTTACGCCCTCGTCTTCAGTTCCACCCTCCTCACCCCTCACTCCTCACTCCTCACTGTCCGTCGTTATCCCCTCCCACTCTCGCCCCGACCTGCTCCGGCTGTGCCT
Organism: Gemmataceae bacterium; assembly: GCA_947490035.1. Lineage (GTDB taxonomy): Bacteria > Planctomycetota > Planctomycetia > Gemmatales > Gemmataceae > Gemmata. The sequence continues at coordinate 6,336 of CANLGS010000092.1, read as the reverse complement.
CGCGAGCGTGGCGCGGTTCGCGCCGCCCAACACCGAAGTGATCGTCGTGGACGACGGTTCGCGCGGGGCTTGCGTGTCGCGCGCGGCGGAAGAGTTTGCAGGCGTGAAGGTGCTCCGGCGCCCGAAGGCCGGCGGGTTCTGCGCCGCGGCCAACGCCGGTATCGCGGCGGCCACAGCGCCGGTCGTGGAACTACTCAACGACGATGCGGAGGTGACCGAAGGTTGGGCCGACGCGGCGCTCGCGTGGTTCGCCGATTCGCGCGTGGCCGCGGTCGCGCCGCTGGTGTTGCAGAACGACCCGGCGCGCCGCGCGCGGGGGCTGCCGCCGCTGATCGACACCGCCGGCGACGAGTACGATTACGGCGGCTTCGCGGTGAAGCGCGGACACGGTTGCGTTTTGGCGAGCGGGGGGCGTAAGCCCCCTCATGGCTTCGAGCGAGAGAGAGGCGAAGAGAAGAATCAGGGGGCTTACGCCCCCCGCTCGCCTCAATACGTCTGGGGCGCGTCCGCGTGCGCGGCGTTCTACCGGCGCGAGGCGCTGCTCGCCGCGGGCGGGTTCCCCGAACATTTCGGTGCGTACTTCGAGGACGTGGACCTGTCGTTCCGGTTGCGGCGACTGGGCTTCGAGATCGTGTACGACCCGGCGGCGGTGGTGTGGCACCGCGTGTCCGGCAGTTACGGCCGCGTGCCGTCGCGGCGCACGCTGGAGCGGCAGTCGTGCAACGAGGAGCGCGTGTTCTGGCGGAACGTGCGCGGCCGCAGACTGGTGAAGTGCCTTCCGCGGCACGCCGCGGTGCTGGCCGGGAAGGCGCTCCGACGCTGGCAAGAAGGGACGCTGCTGCCGTGGCTGCTGGGCCGCCTGCGGGCGGTGGTGGCGTAGCAGAGAGTAGCCCGCCACTCCGTGGCGGTTCTTCTCTTGTGGCACAGACATTCCTGTCTGTGTGCTTTGAATAAGGTTCAGCGCACAGACAGGAATGTCTGTGCCACGAAGACCAAGACCAGAGACACCGCCACGGAGTGGCGGGCTACTCTCACCCCGCCGGCTGGGGCGTGATCGTCAGCGCGGCGCGGACCGCGGCGACCAGGTCTTGCGGACGGTACGGCTTGCTCAACAGCCCCTGCGAGCCGTCGAGTTCGATCAGGTCTTCGGCCGCGAACCCGGTCGAGAACAGGATGCGCACGTTCGGGTCGATGCGGGTCATGTGCCGCGACGCGTCGCCGCCGGACATGCGCGGCATGGTCACGTCCAGCACGACCAGCGAGATGTCGGCCCACTCGCGCTCGAACAACTCGACCGCGTGTTGCCCGTCGTAGGCCGTCAGCACGCGGAAGCCGGCGCGCGTGAGGACCGCGGCGCCCAGGTCGCGGATCATCTGCTCGTCGTCCACCAGGAGGACGGTGGCCGGTTCGGGCGCGTCCGGGTCTGGTGTGGCGAACGTGAGCGGCAGCGGGGTGCGCGCGTGCGACCGCGGCGGGGTCGCGCCCAACTCGGCCATCGGCAGGTTCAACTCGATGCGGGTGCCGACGCCCGGACGCGAGTGGACTTCGATCCACCCGAGGTGCTGCTTCACGATGCCGTAGACCATCGCCAGCCCCAGCCCGGTCCCCTTGCCGATCCCCTTGGTGGTGAAGAACGGCTCGAACAGCCGGGCCTGCACCTCGGGCGTCATGCCGGTGCCGGTGTCGGCGGCGGCGAGCCGCACGTACCGGCCGGGGCGCACGTCGTCCCAGCCGGCCGGGCACAACTCGGCGTCGTGCAGATCGACCGGCTCGGCGGTGAACGTCAGCGCGCCGCCGTCGGGCATCGCGTCGCGGGCGTTCAGCCCCAGGTTCAGGATCGCTTGCACGAGCAGGGTCGGGTCGGCGTGGACCGGCGGGCAGTTGGGGCGGACCTCGACGGACAGGTGGATGCGCGGGTCCACGGTGTGGCGGAGCAGGGACACGACCTCGTCGAGGGCGCCGCGCGCTTCGACCGGGGCGAACACGAGCTGGTTGCGGCGGGCGTAGCCGAGGAGCTTGCGGGTCAGGTCGGCGGCGCGGGCCGCGGCCTGTTCGACGGCGGCCAGGAGCGGGCGGTTCAGGTCGTCGTCGTCGGGCAGCCGCACGAGCGACAGGTTGCCGATCACGGCGGTCAGGATGTTGTTGAAGTCGTGCGCCACCCCGCCGGCCATCTGGCCGATCGCCTCCACCCGCTGGGCCTGGCGCAACTGGTCTTCGAGCAGCCGGCGCTCGGTCACGTTGACCGACACGCCCAGCCCGTACTCGTACTCGCCGTCGGCGCCGCGGATGGCGGCGAACGACAGCTCGACCCAGACGAGTTGCCCGTCGGGGCGGATGTACCGCTTGGCGTAGTTGAACCGGTCGCGGGCGCCGGACCGCACCTCGTCCATCATCACCCGTTGCGAGGGGAGGTCGGCGGGGTGCGTGATGCTCGAGGGGGTGAGCCGCAGCACCTCCTCGACGGTGCGGCCGAGCATCGCGGCGAACGCCGGGTTGCACGACACGAACAGCCCCTCGGCGTTGGTCAGCGAGACGCCCGCGGAGGTGCTCTCGAAGATGCCGCGGAACAGCCCCTCGCTGCGGCGCACCTCCACCTCCGCCTTGCGCCGCTCGGTCACGTCGTTGACCAGGGCGAGTTTGACCCCGCGCCCCTCCAGGTTCAGCGCGAACGACGACACCTCCACGTCGATGAGGGCGCCGCCGCGCGTGCGGTGCCGGCGGAGGGCCGGCGGGCCGTCGGGCAGGCCGCTGTCGTTGGGCGAGGCGATGGTGTAGTGCAGGTCGTCGGCCAGCCGGATGTCGGTCACGGTCAGCGCGAGGAACTCGTCGCGCGTGTAGCCGTACTTGCGGATCGCGGCCTCGTTGACGGCGAGGATGCGCAGGGTTTGGGTGTCGTACACGAACACCGGGTGCGGGACGGCGCGGAACAGTTGCCGGTACCGCTCCTCGCTCTTGCGCAGCGCGTCCTCGGCGGCCTTCAGGGCGGAGATGTCCAGCGCCACGGTGACCACGCCGCGGGCGCCGGCCGGCTCGCTGTCGATCCCGTCGGGCATCCACAGCGGCGCCTTGCTGGTCAGCCACGGGCGGGCGTCGCCGTTGCGGGCCGGGTAGCGCACCTCGTACTGCATCGGGCGGCACGTCGTCATCACCTCGCGGTCGCGCTCGACCGTCTTGGCCCCGTGCGACGGGTCGGTCAGTTCGGCCGACGTGCGCCCGACCGCGGCCTCGGGCGTGATGCCCAACTGGTCGGCCTGGAACTGGTTCATCACCAGGTACCGGCTGTCGCGGTCCTTCGCGCTGATCGGGCCGGGGAACGCGTCGATGATGGCGCGGAGCAACTGCCCGGTCTGGCGCGCCCGGCGTTCGGCCGACTTGCGCCGGTCGATGTCGCGCTGGATCAGCACCCAGTGAGACAGGTGGCCGTCCGGGTCGGGCACGGGAACCGCGCTGAGGTCCACCCAGAACCGGGTGCCGTCCTTGCGGTAGTTGCGCAGTTCCACCCGCAGCGGCGTGCCCGCGTCCATCGCGGCGCCGAGCCGCGACAGCGTGTCCGGGTCGGACCCGGAGCCGCGCAGCATGTACAGCGAGTGGCCGATGATCTCGGTGCGCGAGTACCCGGTGAGCCGGCAGAACGCGTCGTTCACGTACAGCACCGCCCGGCCGTGCCCGCCCTTCGGCGTGGACTCGACGATGGCGACCGCGTCGTGCGCGTGGACGACGGCCGATTCGAGCAGTCGCAGGCGCGTCTCGGACTCCGGCAGCGAGTCGTGCGGGCCGGCACGGGCGCGCGGTTGGCGCGCCACCCGACGGCGGCGGCGACGACCACCAGCACACCCACGAGCGGACCCGCGAACAGCGCGGGCGCGAGGGCGGCACACGCCGCGGCGCCACCCGCCGCGACCACCACGAGGCCGAGCGCGAGCAACGGGAACCGGGGGCGGGCGGGTGAAGGTGTCACGCGGGGGGGCCAGTCGGAGGTCGTCTCGGGCGCTTTCGCGACCGGGGCGGGCGAAACTCGGAACCGGGTTCATACGCTACCATAAGTCCGATCCGGGCCGGTTCCAAATGCCCGGACGACGAAACGCGCACGCGGGTTGACGCCGGTCGAGAATCTTCAGGAACGGGTCGCAACCCGTTCGCGGCTGGGGCGCAGTCTCCGCGCCACGCGCGAAAATCCGGCGGTTGTCCGGCGTTCCCCGGACGCGGTTCCTTTATCACCTCACCCCACGCCTGAACCCGCGAGCCGAGTCCCGCATGGGCCACCGCAGCCTCGCCGCCGCCGTCGCCGATCTTCAGCGCGCCGGGCAACTGGTCCGCATCGAACACGAGATCGACCCGCACCTCGAAGCCGCCGAGATTCACCGCCGCGTCTACGCGGCCGGCGGCCCCGCGCTCTACTTCGCGCGCGTTGCGGGCACGCCGTTCCCGATGGTGTCGAACCTGTTCGGCACGCTCGACCGGGCGAAGTTCCTGTTCCGCGACGCGCTCGACGACGTGCGCAAACTGGTGGAGCTGAAGACCGACCCGTCGAACGCCCGTCGGCGCCCGTGGCGGTACTGGAAACTGCCGCTTCTCGCCTGGCGGTTGCGCCCCAAGTTCGTGCGCTCCGGGCCGATTTTAAAGCACACGACGTGCCTTTCGCAACTGCCGCAGTTGAAGTGCTGGCCGCTGGATGGTGGGGCGTTCGTCACGCTGCCCCAGGTATATACGGAGCATCCCGACGCAACCGGGTGGATGAAATCGAATCTCGGCATGTATCGCGTGCAACTGAGCGGCAACGAGTACGAACCGGACCGCGAGGTCGGCTTGCACTACCAGATTCACCGCGGCATCGGGGTGCATCACGCGGCGGCGGTGCGGCGCGGCGAACGCCTTCGCGTCAATGTGAACGTGGGCGGCCCACCGGCGCTGGCGGTCGCGGCGGTGATGCCACTGCCGGAGGGGCTACCGGAAGTCGCTTTTGCCGCGGCGCTCGGTGGACACCGCCTTCGTTTCTGTGTCCCGCGAGTGAGGAGTAAGGAGTTAGGAGTGAGGAGAGAAGAAGGAGCTGTGTCTCCTCACTCCTCACTCTTCACTCCTCACTTGCCCCTCCCAGCGGAGGCCGACTTCGTCATCTCCGGGTGGATCGACCCGGCGCGCACGAAGCCCGAAGGGCCGTTCGGCGACCACCTGGGTTACTACAGTCTGGCGCACGACTTCCCCGTGATGACCGTGGACGCGGTGTACCACCGGCCCGGCGCGATCTGGCCGTTCACGGTGGTCGGCCGACCGCCGCAGGAAGACACCACCTTCGGCGACTTGATCCACGAGCTAACCGGCCCAATCATCCCGACCGTGATACCGGGCTTGCACGCGGTCCACGCGGTTGACGCCGCCGGCGTTCACCCGCTGTTGCTCGCGATCGGCTCCGAACGCTACGTGCCTTACGCCGGTACGCGGCGCCCGCAGGAACTGCTCACGCTCGCGAACGCGATTCTGGGTCAGGGGCAACTGTCGCTCGCGAAGTACCTGTTCATCGTGGCGAAGGAGGACGCGCCCGACCTCGACATCCACGACATCGGCGCGTTCTTGCGTCACCTGCTGGAGCGATTCGACCCGGAATCCGACCTGCACTTCCAGACGCGCACGACGGCTGACACGCTCGACTACTCGGCCGGGATGGGCCTGAACGCCGGAAGCAAACTGGTGATCGCGGCGGCCGGACCGAAGCGCCGCGACCTCGGCACGACCGTGCCCGCGGACCTGCGCTTGCCCGACGGCTTCGCTGACGCGCGCGTCGTGATGCCCGGCGTGCTGGCGGTTCGCGGCCCTCAACTCGGATCGCGGATCGCGGAACGCGGAACGGAAGACGAAGACCCCGACATCACGCGGCTTCTCTCTTCTCTTCACTCCGCGTTCCGCGGTCCGCGTTCCGCGCTGGAAGGGTTGCCCCTGATCGTGGTCGTGGACGACGGCGAGTTCGTGTCGCGTGCGCTGAGCAACTTCCTGTGGGCGGTGTTCACGCGCTCGGACCCGGCGAACGACGTGTACGGTGTGGGCGCGTTCACGCACCGCAAGCACTGGGGCTGTCGCGGTCCGCTAGTGATCGACGCGCGCCTGAAGCCGCACATGCCGCCGCCGCTGGAAGGCGACCCCGCGGTGACGAAGCGCGTGGACGCGCTGTTCGCGAAGGGCGGCTCGCTCGCCGGGGTGAAGGGGTGATTGGATTTGACGAGCCGGAAGCGTAAGCGACGGACAGCGCTGTCCGTCGCTGGCGCTCTTTGAAGTTGCGCTGGTATGAAAAGGAACTCGCGGGAGACGGTGGGATCGGTTGTTGAGGGAGTTACCACACCACCT
>CANLGS010000091.1 GCA_947490035.1 Gemmataceae bacterium | reverse complement strand
TGCGCCGGTCGTGCCACAAGCGCACGAATCGCCGGCGGTGCCGGCGGAATGAGGTGAGATTTCCGGTTGTGCGGCCGGCCGTTAGCCGGGTTGTGGGCTAAGTTTGCGGCGTGCGGCGGTCGGGCGGGAGCCTGCCTTGACGGACCCCCCAGACCGGCTACAATTTACCGAGCATCAACGGATTGATGCACCGACCTTTATGGCTCAGAGGAGCCACGGCACCACTCGAGTTTCCCCACCCCACCACGGCGATTCACCCGGCCGCCCCTTCTTCGGAAGTGAGGCTTCACACCGCCGGCACGCCTGCTCCACCAAGCACGGGGTTCAAGGGACGCTCGACAATAGCCAAGGCCGACCGACCGCGGAACCGGAAACACAGTGAGGAATGAGGAATGAGGAATGAGGAGTGAGGAGTAAAGGCAGAGTCCACTGATTTCTATTTTTACTCCTCACTCCTCACTCCTCACTGAACCTACCGCAGGTGCAACGTGCCGTCCGACCCGGTGGAGCAGACCAAACAGGTGAAAGCCGCCAGCGACATCGTCGCCGTGGTCGGTTCGTACATCAACGTCACGCCCGCCGGTAAGACTTTCAAAGCCGTCTGCCCCTTCCACCAAGACACCCGACCGTCGCTCGACATCGACCCGCAGCGGCAGCGCTACAAGTGCTGGTCGTGCGGCGCGCACGGCGACGTGTTCTCCTTCGTCATGTTCCAGGACAAGGTGGGCTTCAAGGAGGCGCGGCAGATACTCGCGGACAAGGCCGGAATCAAGCTCGATGAGCAACAGGCGCCCCAAGATTACCAGCGCACCCGCCTGCTCGAAGTGATGCGGTGGGCGCAGGCAAAGTACGCGTATCAGTACCTGGAGGCCGACGCCGGCGAAGCCGCCCGCAAGTACATGGGCGAGCGCAAACTGTCCGGTAAGACGGTGCGCGACTTCGGCATCGGGTTCGCGCCGATCACCGGCGACTGGCTCGTGAAACTCGCCCTCGCCGAAGGCATTTCGACGGACGTACTCGTCGATGTGGGTCTGATCGCGACGCGCGACGGGCAGCGCGGCTACTACGACCGGTTCCGCGACCGCGTCATGTTCCCGATCAAGGACGTGCGCGGGCAGGTGGTCGGGTTCGGCGGCCGGATCATGCCGACCAACCCGTTGGCCGCGCGCGGACCGAAGTACTACAACTCCGCCGAAACGCCCCTGTTTCACAAGAGCGAGTTGCTATACGGTCTGGACCTCGCCCGCCACGCGAACGCGGGCTACCTCGCGGTGGTGGAAGGTTACACCGACGTGATGATGGCCCACCAGTGCGGCGTGCCGCAGGTGGTCGCCACGATGGGCACCGCGCTCAACGCGAAGCACGTCGCGCAGTTGCGGAGATACGTGCCGCGGGTGGTGCTGCTGTACGACGCCGACGCCGGCGGCTACACCGGCGTCGATCGCGCCCTCGAAATGTTCGTCTCGCAGGACGTGGAACTCGCGGTCGCGACGCTGCCCGAAGGGCTCGACCCGTGCGACTTGCTGGTCCGCCCGGACGGAATTGACACGTTTAAACAGGTACTGACATCGGCTGTTGACGCGCTCGATTTTAAACTGAACAAGTTGCTCGAACGCGACCCCAAACCGTCGGACGCCACCAAACTCCGCATCGTCGATGACGTACTCGTCATAATGGCTACGGCGCCGCCGATTCCGGGCGCGTCGGCGCAGATGAAGCGCGAGCTGATTATCACCCGGCTGCTCCAGCGGCTCGGCCTGAAATTGGAGAAGCACGAAAAGATCGTGTGGAATCGGTTCGCCGAACTCCGCAAGATTCACGAACAGAAGGAACGTGAGGCGCAGCAGAAGGAACGCGAGGCGCAGGAACGCGAGCGGAAGGCCGGGCGCGACACCCGCCCGACGAACGCGGTGCGGCCGGACGCGGTGCTGCCCACGACCGAGCGCCCCCGCGGCGGGCAGAAGCACGGCCCCGAAGCGGCGGCCGAACGGCAACTGGTCGAGTTGCTACTGGGCGACCCGAGTTTGGTCCCGGTCGCGGCGGCGCAGCTGACGCCCGAAGAGATCACGCACACCGGGCTTCAGCGGATTGTGTCCGAACTGTTCGCCATCCACGCGGCCGGCGGGATTGCCGACCTGGAATCGCTGCGGCCCCGACTCGACGACCGGCGCGACCTGTTCGACGCCGCCGCCTACCAGTTGCAACCGGTCGGCCAGCACATGCAGGACCGCGAGCAGTGGCTGGCCCGGCTGCTGAAGCGGTTCGCGGAGATGAAGGCCGACGCCGAGGCGAACCGGGTCAAGGAGCGACTGTCCGGCGCGACGGACGACGAAACAATGGACCTGCTGCGCGAGTTGCAGCGGGCGCAGCCGCCGAAGCCGAATTCGGCGGCTTGATGCAGTCCGGTCGCTCCGCGACCGGTCTTCTCTTGTGGCACAGACATTCCTGTCTGTGTGCTTTGAGAGACCAGGCGCACAGACATTCCTGTCTGTGTGCTTTGAGAGTTCAGGCGCACAGACAGGAATGTCTGTGCCACAAGACAAAGGCATAAGACCGGTCGCGGAGCGACCGGACCACATGTAGAGCCACCACGTTTCGCACCACGAGTTACAGAACCACCCGCCGCGACGGTCATGACGACCCAAGCGCGGACGACCAGTGTGGGAGGGGTTCGGATGGACTGGAAGAACGACGAAGTTCTCAAGGCCCTGATCGCCAAGGCCAAGCTGACCGGGTCGCTCACCTTTGAAGAGGTGAACGCAGCCCTGCCCGCTGACTCCGACCCCGACCGGCTCACCGAGATCACCGAGTACCTACTCGATGAACACGGCGTCAGCCTGATCGACGCCGACGACGAGGCCGAAGAGGCGCCGGTCGCGGTGGCCGAAGCCGTCGTCGCCGACCCGGAGGCGTCGGCGTTCGAGGACTCCGACGGCGACGGCCGGCACATCGACGACCCCGTCCGCATGTACCTCACCCAGATGGGCCAGATCGACCTGCTCGACCGCCGGCAGGAAGTCTCGCTCGCGATGAAGATCGAACTCACCCGCCGCCGCTTCCGGCGCAAGGTGCTGGAGTGCGACTACGCGATGCGGCAGGTGGTCGAAACCCTCAAGCGCGTCCACAGCGGCGACCTGCCGTTCGACCGCACCATCAAGGTGTCGCAGACGGAGAACCTGGAGAAGGACAAGATTCTCGCGCGGATGCCGCACAACCTGCGGACCCTCGAACCGCTCATGGAAGCGAACGTCGAGGACTTCCAGCGGTTGAGCGACGACCACACGCCCGCGGTCGATCGCGACGACATCCGCGAGCGGCTCCGGCTCCGCCGCCGCAAGACCGTCACGCTCGTCGAGGAACTGTCGATCCGCACCCAAAAGGTGCAACCGCTGATGAAGAAGCTGGAGCAGATCAGCCAGCGCATGGACGAACTCGAACGCGAGATCGAGCTTCTGAGGGGCAACCGGGCCGCGAAGGAAGAGCGCGCGAACCTGGAGAAAGAGCTTCAAGACCTGATGCTCATCACGCTCGAAGAGCCGGCCAGCCTGCGCAAGCGCGTCGGCATCATGAAGCAGCGGTTCACCGAGTACGAGCAGGCCAAACGCGACCTGAGCGGCGGCAACCTGCGGCTCGTCGTGAGCATCGCGAAGAAGTACCGCAACCGCGGGCTGTCGTTCCTCGACCTGATTCAGGAAGGCAACACCGGCCTGATGCGGGCGGTGGACAAGTACGAACACCGCCGCGGGTTCAAGTTCAGCACCTACGCGACGTGGTGGATTCGGCAGGCGATCACGCGAGCCATCGCGGACCAGGCGCGGACGATCCGCATCCCGGTTCACATGATCGAAACGATGTCGAAGCTCCGCAACGTCTCGAAGCAACTGCTCCAACAGCTCGGCCGCGAGCCGACGATCGAGGAAACGGCGGAGGCCGCGAACATCTCCTACGAGGAGTGCAAGCGGGTGCTGAAGATCAGCCGCCAGCCGATCAGCCTCGACCGGCCGGTGGGCGAGAGCGAGGACAGTTACTTCGGCGACTTCATCGAGGACAACTCGGTCGAAAGCCCGGTGAACGCGGCGACGAACGAGATGCTGAAGGACAAGATCGAGGGCGTGCTGAAGACGCTCACCTACCGCGAGCGCGAGATCATCAAACTGCGGTACGGCTTGGGCGACGGCTACACGTACACGCTGGAAGAGGTCGGCCGCATCTTCAAGGTGACGCGCGAGCGCGTGCGGCAGATCGAAGCGAAGGCGGTGCGGAAGCTGCAACACCCCGTCCGCAGCCGGCAACTCGAAGGCTTCTTGGACGGGCTGAAGAACGCCAAGACGTGAGAAGGATAGGGTGGAAGAAAGAGCCGCAGATAACGCAGAAGAACGCAGATCAAGGCAGAAGACAGGAGTGTTTTGAAGAACTCTGTCTCCTGGCTTTAATCTGCGTTCTTCTGCGTTATCTGCGGCTCTTTCTTCTTCCACCCTCCGCTGCTTACAATGCTCCCAAAGGGGGCTTCCATGTCGTCCGTCACGTCCGCTCTGCGCGAGTGCCATCGGCTTCGCGTTCACCTCCGCAATCTGCAAGCCGAGATCGACCGCGGGCCGCGCGTGCTTCAAGACCATCAGGACGAACTCGAAGCCGCGCGACAGGCACACAAGGACCACCACGATTCCATCACCAAACTGAAACTGAAGCAGCGCGAGGACGAAGGGACGCTGAAGCAGGCCGATACGCGGCTCGCGAAATTGGAGGAGCAACTGACGGGCATGGGCGTGCAGAAGGAGTACGTGGCGAAGAAGCACGAGATCGAGATGGCGCAGACCAAGAAGGGCGAAACGGAAGACGCGATCCTCGCGACCATCATGGAACTGGAGGAGAAGACCGCCGCGATCCCGACGGTCGAGCAGACGTGGAAACAGGCGCAAGCGGACTTCAAGGAGTTTCAGGTCGAAGCCGCGGAGCGGTTGGCGGGCATGAAGGCGGATCAGGAGGCGTGTACCGTCGAGTTGGCCGAGCGCGAGGCGACGCTGCCGCCGGACGTGAAGCGGACCTACGACAGCATCGTGAAGGCGAAGGGGCCGGACGCGCTGGCCGCGACGAAGGCCCGCGTGTGTCAGGCGTGCCGCACGAGCATGACCGAGGTGCAGTTCAACGTGCTGCGCAGCGGCGTCTTCCGCACCTGCGCCACCTGCGGCCGGATGCAGTACCCCGTGGAGTGACGTTTCGCATTTCGGTTAGCCGCGACCCGGAGTCCGCGCAGGGGAGCGCGAACACCCAGTACCCAACACGAAACACCATGACCAAGTGGCAGTACACGACGGCACAGTTCATCACCCGCGGGTTGGGTGACGACTCCGGCGCGGGCGACCTGGAAGCCGCGCTCAACCAGCTCGGCGCCGACGGCTGGGAACTCGTCTCGTCCACGGTGTACCACAACGCCGAAGCGGAACAGGACGTGATCCTGCTCGTCTTCAAGCGCCCGGCCGTGCCGGCCTCGGCTGGCAACGTCGCGCCAGCAGCCTACTGACTCACCTTCACCCGGTCGCGGGCCGAGCGTACTATTGCGGTATGCTCCGCGAACTCTCCGTCCAAAATCTGGCGCTCATCGAAGACGTGCGCGTCGAGTTGCACTCCGGTTTCTGCGCCTGGACCGGCGAAACCGGGGCCGGCAAGTCGCTCCTTTTGGGCGCGCTCGGCCTACTCCTCGGCGAGCGCGGCAGCGCCGATCTGATCCGCACCGGGGCGGACGAACTCCGCGTCACCGGCCGGTTCGAGCTGACTCGCGCCGAACAGCGCGAGGCCGCCGCCGAAGTTCTGCAAACCGCATTTGAAGAGGACGACCTCATCCTGACGCGGCGGCTGTCGCGCTCCGGCCGCAGTTCGGCGCTGGTGAACGACGTACCGGTCGCGGTTGCCACACTCCGGCGCATCGGTGAAATGCTCGTGGACGTTCACGGCCAGCGCGAAAGCTACTCGCTCCTTCAACCCGCGTACCAACTCGAACTGCTCGACGCCTTCGGCAAGCTCACCGACCTGCGCACGAAGTACGTCGAGAAGGCCGACCGCGTGCGCGAACTGCGTGCGCAGTTCAAGGGGCTGTCCGACGCGAAGGCCGCGCGGCAGCGCGAACTCGCTCTCGTCCGTTTCGAGCGCGAAGACCTGGACAACGCGAAGCTCACGCCGGGCGAACTGCCGTCACTGGCGAAAGAGCGCGAGCGCCTGATTCACGCGCAAAGCCTCGCGCAGTTCACAAGCGGCGTCGCGTCGCGACTCGTCGATGACGACGGGGCCGTGTCCGAGGTGCTGGGACGGCTCATCAAGGACGCGCACAAGTGGGCGTCGTTCGACCCGAAGCTCGCGGAGGTGAGTCAGCGCCTCGACGCGTTGCGTCCCGAAATCGAAGACCTCGCGGACACCTGTCGCGACCTCGCGGAGCGTTTCGAGGCCGACCCCGACCGGCTCGAAGAGGTCGAAAAGCGCATCGCGCTGCTCAAGAAACTTCAGCAGCGCTACGGCAAAACGCCGGACGAACTGCTTGCGTACCGCGACACGCTCGACGCGAAGGAGACCGAACTTCAGAAGCAGGAAGACGACCTGAGCGGCATCGACACGCGCTTGCGCGCGGCTTACACCGAGATGAAGAACGCGGCCAACACCTTGAGCAAAGGCCGGGCGAAGGTCGCGAAGAAGCTCGCGGCCGACGCGCAGGTACACCTCTCCGATCTGGGTATGCCGAGGGCGAAGCTCGACGCGGCGATTGAACTGATCGCGCTTCCCGATGATCCGATGGCGGGCGACGTGCCCGCGGCCGGCATCGACCAACTCGAACTGATCCTCACGGCCAACCCCGGCGAGCCGGCGCGCCCGCTGCGCAAGGTCGCGAGCGGCGGCGAACTGTCGCGCACCATGTTGGCGCTGAAGACCGTGCTCGCGGCTCACGACCCGGTTCGCACGCTGGTGGTGTTCGACGAGATCGACGCGAACGTCGGCGGGCGCTTGGGCGACGTGCTCGGCCAGAAGCTCGCGGCGCTGGGCAAGTCGCATCAGGTGTTGTGCGTGACGCACTTACCGCAGGTCGCGAGCTACGCGGCGTACCAGTGGACGATCCGTAAGGAGTCCACGACGAAGCGCACCGCGACGACGATCACGCAACTGATAACGGACGAGAGCCGCGTGGAGGAGTTGGCGCTGATGCTCCGCGGCGAATCGCGCAGCGAGACGACGCGCAAGGAAGCCGCGGAGATGCTGAAAGCGGCCGAGATGCAACGCGCGGGGTGAGAGTGGCGCGAAATGCCACTCCGCCCCGCGTCACTTCGCGGCGCTCACGTCGGCCGTCTGCGCCGCGGTCCACTGCTCGACGGTGCCGATGGGCAGCCAGTAGCGCGCGGCCACCACGCGGAACGGGCCGGTCGCGGCGAGTTGGCTCACCGCGTCCGTGATCTCGTACTCGTTCCGCGGCGACAAGGGCAGGGTGAGATTGAACACCTCTTTCTGGAACATGTAGCCGCCGATGTTCGCCAACCGCGGCGGCACCAGTCCCTGCGGCTTCTCGACAACCTGCTTCAGCGTGCCGTCTTCGTTCTGGAAGATGATGCCGTAGTGTTCCGGTTCCATTACGGTGTGCGTGAGAATACCCATCGGCACGGCCGCGAGCCGCGCGAGGTCGGCGCGGCCGATCAGGTCGTCGCCGTTGAGGACCATCACGCGATCCGAGTTCACCACACCTTTGCAACTCATGAGTGCGTCGCCGGTGCCGCGCGGTTCCGTCTGCCGCACGGTCGTCCAGTTCGTCACGTGCGTCTGCTTCGCGAGGTAGTCTTCGATCTGCTCCGCGAGGTAGTTGACCACCACCACGAGGCGCTCGACCGGCGGCAGCGCGCCGACGATCCAGTCGAGGATGGGCCGCCCCTGCACGTCGAGCAGCGGCTTGGGAACGGTTTCGGTGTGCGGGCGAAGCCGGGTGCCTTTGCCGGCTGCGAGGATGATGGCGTCCATGTCGCCATTGTAGTCATCTCGCTCCGCGTGATGCTGCTTTGAGTGTAGTCATCACGCTCCGCGTGATGCCGCGGCACGAACGAGCTTCGCGGAACTCCGAAAAGACCATCACGCGGAGCGTGATGACTACAATCTGCCCTCCGAAAAGACCATCACGCTCCGCGTGATGCCGCAGCGCGAACGAGCTTCGCGGAACTCCGAAAAGACCATCACGCGGAGCGTGATGACTACAATCTGCCCGGCAGGGGAGTTGCGAGAAACCGCGTGGTTCGGAGGAAACGAGTGAACCGGGCCAATTCCGGCGTCCGATATAAACGGCGTCGGGTGCGGTAGCGGCGGAGTCCAACACCCACCCGGCCGCTGGCGGTTCGCGCACGGAAGCGGGCCGTTAGTGCGTTCACCCTCCCGTGCTGCCGTCGGGGTTGGGCACCTTCCCGGTGTCCTCCCCGGCGGCGGCCGTGAGGGCGACCGGTCTTCCTTTTTTCGACACCAAGCCACGGACGGTAACGGTCATGCGCCGATACATCGCGTTGATGTCTGTTCTCGCCGCGCTGGTCGCGGCGCTCGGCTGCCAGCACATCGGCGGCAAGTGCGACTGCGGGTACAACCCCAGCGACTACCCAATTGCCGGCCCGACGAACCCGCACCCGGCGGCGCCGGTCGCCGCGCCCGCGGCGCCCGCCACGAAGCCGATCCCGCCGGGCAACTGAGTGTAGTCATCACGCTCCGCGTGATGTCGCCTTTGCTGGTGCTTACCGCAGCGCGGACATCACGCGGAGCGTGATGACTACTATCTGCGCTTGGTGCGGCGGACGGTCTTCGGCGCGGCGGCCGTGGTCGGCGGCGGGGCCGGCGGTTCGTTCGCCTGCTCCAAAAACCGCGTCTGGCTCCGCAGCGGCGGTTGACCCTCCGCGGGCATCACGCGCCGGTAGCGGCCGTTCGGCATTAGTTCGCGCGCCTTCGCGGTGTCCGCCAGCGTCATCCGAAGCAAGTCGATAACGCGCTGCTTCAAGTCGGGTTGTTCGATCGGGAACACCACTTCTACACGTCGGCTCAGGTTGCGGTCCATCCAGTCGGCGCTGCCGACGTACACTTCCGGGTTGCCGCCGTTCTCGAAGTAGAAGATGCGGCTGTGTTCGAGGAACCGGTCCACGACCGAGATGACGCGGATGTTCTCGCTCACGCCCGGCACGCCCGGCCGCAGCGAACAAATCCCGCGACACGCCATGTCGATCTTCACCCCGGCCTGACTCGCGCGGTACAGCGCCTTCACCACCGCCGGCTCCAAGATGCCGTTCACTTTCACGAGCAGGCGCGACGGCTTGCCGGCCTTCTGGTTCGCGGCCTCGCGGTCGATCTTCTCGATCATCTGAATCTGGAGCCGCGCCGGGGCGACGAGCAACTTCCG
>CANLGS010000090.1 GCA_947490035.1 Gemmataceae bacterium | reverse complement strand
GGTGAGATCGACGCGCCGGGCGAGCGCCTGCCGGGTCATCACGAACCAGTCGCTCTCCGGGTCGTAGCCGCGGAGCGACAGCTTCATCCCGCCCTTGCCGGCGAGCGCGCCGTGGCACGCGCCCGCGTTGCACCCGGCCCGCGTGAACGTCGGAATAACGTGGTTGCGGAAGTTCGGCGTGCCCTGCGCTTCGGTGCCGACGCTGCCGCCAACCTTCACGGTCTTGCCGTCCACCGTGATCGTGATTTTGAAGTCGCCGCCGTCGATGGCGGTGATAAGACCCTTCTCGTCCACCTTGACGACCGGCCCGCCTTTGCCCTGCGGCCGGCTGTACTTCGCGAGCGCGGTCACGTCGCGCACGGCGCGGCCGTTCTCCTCTTCGACGACGAGGAGTTGCTGCGTGCGATTCGGCCCCGCGAGCGCGACCTCGGACGGGTACACGCGCAGGTCCGCGCCCGCCGCGAGGGGGGCGAAGAGCAGACCGGCGAACGCGGGGAGAAGGAACCGCATGACGGGAATCCGGTGTGCAAATTAGGGGCGGGTCGGCAGGGCTTCGCGGCTTGTCGAAACGCCGATCGCGCCCGGTTGAGCCAGCGCCGTTTCTACGTCCTTCATAACTTTGTCCCAACCCGTTACGGAGCGGTGGACTTCGACGAACAGCGGCTGAAGAGCCTTCCAGTCCACTTCTTGTTCGGTTCGCTCGGTTGCCCAGTCGTCCGGGGGGTTGAGCGGCTCGCCCGGTTCGGGTTCGTCGGCTTCCAGAGCGCCGACAGCGACACCGCTCAAGGTGTGCAGTCGGAGGGAAAGGTAATCCGGCTCGACACGCGGGCTGAGGTACGCGAGAATGATGCGCGATTCGGGAAGTTTCAATTCATACTGGAGGTCGGCCCCGGCGGCCGGCACCCAGTTGGCTTGCCCCGCCCGCGTCTTCTCGAGAAGCGACTGAGCGATCTTCCGAAGCCGCGGCCTGAGTTCAGAATTCGGTTTCACCATCTGACTTCTCCCGGAACGGTGCGCTCAGCTTATCACGCACGGCGTGCAATTTCCCGATTAGCTTGTCCCACTTGCGGCGGCCGAATTTTACCTGGGCACCACCTGCCGCTTGTTCAAATCGCTGGGCGTACTGACGCAACTCTTGGGCGAGTTCGGTTGCCGACGCGTGCGCCGCACTCAAGCTCGCGAGTAACTCGGCGAGGTCGTTGCACCGTACCTTCGCGAGGATCCATTCCTTCTCGGCCATCGCGCGTTGCAGTTCCGACAGCAAACGCGAGGCGAGTGTGGCGATAAAGCGTTCGTGACCGACTTTGCTTTCAGCCCAAGTCTTGTTCGCCGCGTCCCGCGCTGCCTCAGCCGCCGTCTGACTCAACTCTGCCGCTGCTCTCGCTTGCCAGACTTGTATCAGCGTGTATCGAAACGCGATAATGCCGAGAACGAGGCTCACCACGCCGACCAAAAAGCCGCCAACTGCATAGAAGTCGTTCCACCACGGATCAAGAGCGAGAAGGACCATCTGTTGCATCCCCGCTCAGAACAGCTCGCCGATCGGCTTCACCGCGTAATCGACCAGCGGCAGCGGGCGGTTCTGCGGGCCGGGCAGTTCCTTGTGCGGGTCCAGGCCCAGACCCTTGTACAGCGTCGCGGCCACCTCGCCCGGCGTCACCGGGCGCGTCTTCGGGGCGTAGCCCAACTCGTCCGTCTCGCCCACCACGCGCCCGCCCTTGATCGGGCCGCCGCCGATCACGATGCTCCACGCGCCGGGGTGGTGGTCGCGACCGCCGGCCGGGTTCACCTTCGGCGTGCGCCCGAACTCGCCCAGCGCCACCACCATCGTGTTCGACAGCAGCCCGCGCTCGCTCAGGTCTTCGAGCAGTGCCGAGTACGCGGTGTCGAAGTTCGGGGCGACTTCCTTCGACATCTGCACGATGTCGGTGAACGGCTTCGACCCGTGGATGTCCCACGTCACCTCGTCGAACACCGTCTCGAACATGTTCACCGTGACGAACCGCACGCCGGCTTCGATCAAGCGGCGCGCCATTAAGCACGACTGACCGAATCGCGTGCGCCCGTAGCGGTCCTTCGTCTTCTCGGGTTCCTTCTCCAGCGCGAACGCGGCGCGCGCCTTCTCGCTCGACATCAGCTTGTACGCGAGCTTGAAGTTGTCGTCGAGTTGCTTGGACGCGGCGTTTTGCTCGAAGGCTTCCGTCGCGCCATCTACCGCGTCGCGCAGCTTCTGCCGGCGCTCGGCGCGCAGCGCCGTGATGTACTCCGGCGGCAGCAGGTCAGGCACCTTGAAGCCCGGCGCGTTCGGGTCGGCGTTGAGGATGAACGGGTCGTGCGGCTTGCCGAGGTAGCCGGCCGTGTGGCCGTGCGGCAGGTTGCCCCCGGTGCGGCCGATCGGCTTCGGCAGTAGCACGTGCGCCGGGAGTTCGCCGCGCCCACCCTTGAGGTAGCCGAGCGCGCAGCCGACGTGCGGGTGCTCCACGCCGCCGCTGAACAGCCGGCCGGTCTGCATCATCTGGTGGCCGGTGTCGTGGACCGCGGTCGCGGTGTGGTACACGCTCCGCACGATCGAGAACTTGTCCGCGTGCTTCGCCATCCGCGGGAAGATTTCGCTGATGTGCGTTCCCACGGTGTTCGTCTTGACGGGCGAGAACGGTCCCCGGACTTCCGCCGGCGCCTTCGGCTTCATGTCCCACGTGTCGAGCTGGCTCGGCCCGCCGACGAGGAACAGCATGATGCAGTTCACGTCGTCGTCCTTGCCGCTCGCGGCTTTCGCCTTCTGAAGTTCCGTCAGCGTGAGGCCAAGTGGCGCGATCGCGCCGGCGTGGAGGAAGTCGCGGCGGGTGAGGCCGTCGCAGAACGTCGCGGGTCGGTCGGTGTCCAACCGGATCATGGTCTGCTCCATCGCGGGGAGTAGGTGAGCGTAATGTTTAGGTAGCCGATTCGCGGCGTGCGAGCAACGAGAAACGAGCCGGAAGCGTGAGCGACGGACATCAGCCCGCGCAGCAAGACTGCCACGCAGGTGATGCGCGGCGCCGGCTGCGAGGGTGTCCGTCGCTTACGCTTCCGGCTCGTTAAAACGACCCGGCGCACTCCGCCGTGAACCGGACTCAATCGAGGCTGTTCGGCTGGCCGTCGTTGGGCAGGAGCGCGAGGCGCCATTTCGTCGGGTCCATGCCCGCGCTCAGGCCGCGGACGCTGCCGTCGGCCATCGCCACGTTCATCGACGAGTGGCCCGTCTGGACGGTCAGGCTGTTGCAACAATCCTGCCCGGCCGGGCAGGAGCCGACCGGTTTCGCGAGCGGGCGGATCTGGAACATGAACTGGATGTCGGGGCTGCCGTTGGGGTTCGGCAGGCCGTTCGCGGCGGTCACCGACTGCGGGGTGCCGTCGCCGACGGTGATCTGGTTGTTGCTCAGGCCGTAGGTGAGGCCGAAGTTGTGAACGCCGCCGCCGTACCCGGCGCCGATGTGCCACGCCATGAACGCGGTGCGCCCGCGGCCCTCGCACCACTCGTACCCTTCGGCCAGGATGATGGTGTTCGACAGACCGTCGGTGACCGCGGCCATCGACTGCGGCGGCGCCTGGTAGCCGAGCGCGGCGTTCCCGTTGGTCAGGACGTTCCAGTTCGCCAGGTAGTTGGTGGCCGACCACGGCCCGCTCGTTCCCGAGGTGGGCGCGTTGGCGTGAACCAGCCCCGCACCGGCGGGCGCTTCGCTCCCGACGCTCGGGTCCGACGGGCAGATCAGGCTCGGGACGATGGTCTTGCGGAGGTCCGGCCGGAACACCGCGACGTACCCGTTGGTCGGCGCGCCCGGGGGGCCGTAGACGGCGGGGATCGCGGCGACGCCGGGCGTCACCACGCGCGGCGCCGGCGACCAGAAGCCGCCGGTGTTGGTACCCGGGTCCGGGTTGCGCGGCGGGACGTACCGCTGGACGGCGACGACATACCCGTTCGCGTTCGTCTGGCTCACCCACTGGAGCGACCCGGTGTACAGGTTGTACGTCGCCGGGATGAAGGGGATGAAGGTGCAGCCGGTGTAGTCGAGGACGACCGGCACGCCCGGCACGGCCGGCGTGATGATCGCCCCGCCGGGGGCCGTCACCTGGTTCCCCGTGTTCGTGTACTGAGCCACGTCCGCCGCGATGGCGTCGTACAGCGGCGCCTGTTCGAGGTACGGCAGGAGGTGGACGACCCAGCTCCCGTACACCGCTCTCGTGTTCGCCGACTGGGTCGTCGCCCCGCGCGTCGGGCCGATCCCGTTGTACGTCGGGAACGCGCCGTGCACGTCGTGGTAGTTGTGCATCGCGAGAACGACCTGCTTCATGTTGCTCTGGCACTTCATGCGTGCCGCGGCCTCGCGCACCTTCTGCACGGCGGGCAGCAACAGCCCGATCAGGATCGCAATAATCGCGATCACCACCAGCAACTCGATCAGCGTGAACGCCCGACGGTTCCGACACTGGCAAGACATGGGACACCCCGATAGACAGGGACGAAGAACCCGAGATAGGGAGAGAAACCAACCGAGAAAATGTTCACTCCCTGCACACCACCTGACCGCGACGGTCAAGTATTAACCCGACGGTTGTTCGTGAAGATTTCGGATTCAACAGCGGCGCGCGAGCCGATTCGGGTTCGACCTGAACGGCCGGGTGGCGTAAACTGACTATCTACCCGCCACTTCCTCCCCGCCGAAGACCGAGGGCCACACGCATGCGGTTGTTGCTCGCGCTCTGCGCCGTGTCGTGTGCCGGCACGGTTCGCGCCGCCGATCCCGCCGCGAAGCCGACGGCCGCGCAGCTCGAATACTTCGAGACGAAGGTGCGCCCGGTGCTGGCCGACCACTGCTACTCGTGCCACGGCGCGAAGAAGCAAGAGGCCGGGCTGCGCCTCGACACCGCGGCGGGCATCACCAAAGGCGCGGATGATGGCAAGGTGATTGTGCCCGGCGACCCCGCGAAGAGCCGGCTCGTCAAGTCGGTGCGGCGCGAGCACGAACTGCCGATGCCGCCCAAGACGCCTCTGAAAGCCGATGCGGTCGCGGTGCTCGTGGAGTGGGTGAAGGCCGGCGCCGCGGTGCCCGACGACGGCGCCACAGGCCCGGCCGCCGACCCGAAGAAGCACTGGGCCTTTCAACCGGTCAAAGAACCCGTCGTGCCGCCGAAGAAGGGCGCGACCCCGATCGACAACTTCGTTCTCGCGAAGCTGAGTGACAACGGGCTGTCACTCGCGCCGCGAGCCGACCGGCGCACGCTGATCCGCCGCGCGTACTTCGACCTGATCGGGTTGCCGCCGACGGCCGAAGACGTGGAAGCGTTCGCAAAGAACGACGCGCCGGACGCCTGGGAAAAGCTGCTCGACAAGTTGCTCGCTTCGCCGCAGTACGGCGAGCGCTGGGGCCGGTATTGGCTCGATGTCGCCCGGTACGCCGACTCGAAGGGCTACGTCCTCACGCAAGAACGCTCCTTCGCGTTCTCCTACACCTACCGCGACTACGTCATCCGCAGTTTCAACGAGGACAAGCCCTACGACCGGTTCGTGACGGAGCAACTCGCGGCCGACCTGCTGCCCCTCGGCGACGACAAGCGGCCGCTCGCGGCGATGGGCTTCCTCACGCTCGGCCGGCGCTTCCTGAACAACCAGGCCGACATCATCGACGACCGCATCGACGTGGTGACGCGCGGCTTCATGGGCCTGACCGTGACTTGCGCGCGCTGCCACGACCACAAGTACGATCCCATCCCGACGAAGGACTACTACTCGCTCTACGGCGTGTTCGCGAGCACCAACGAACCGGCCGACTTACCCTTGATCGGCGAGATCAAGCGCACGCCGGAGGTAATCGCTTACGAGGCCGAACTCGACAAACGCGAAGCCGACTTCACCGCGGAAGCCGCGAGGCGCCACGCCGCGGCGCTGAAGAAACTGCGCGACCCGTTCGCCGTCGCGGAATACCTTCGCGCGGTGCTGGACACGCGCGGCAAGACCGGTGAAGAGCTTCAGGCGCTGGTCCGCCAGCGCGACCTGACGCCGCTCGTGCTTGGCCGCTGGCGTGCGTTCCTTGAAGCTGAGTGGAAGGCCAAGTCGCCGGTGTACTCGCCGCTGCTGGCGCTCGCTGCGATCCCAGAGAAGGACTTCGAGGCGAAGGCTATCACCGCTCTCGATCCGAAGACGAACTCTCTTGTGCTGAAGGCACTGACGGACGCGAAGCCCAAGAACCTGAAGGCCGCGGTGGAGGCGGTCGCGAACGCCATCGGCGCGACCCCGCCGCCGGGCACGCTCACGAAGGAGCAGGCGGAACTCTTCGCGGTGTGGGCCGCCGGTGGCCCAGTCGACATCCCGCTCGCGGACGCCGACAAGATTCAGAACCGCGCCGACCGCGACGCGCTCGCGGCGCTGCGCAAGAAGATCGACGCGTTCAAGGTCGCCAACCCGCACGCGCCGCCCCGCGCGCACGTGCTGAAGGACAACGCGCAGCCGACGCAACCGACGGTGTTCGTGCGCGGCAACCCGAACAACCGCGGGCCGCAGGTGCCGCGCCAGGCGCCGGAGATCGTGACGCCGAACCGCAAGCCGTTCGCGCAGGGCAGCGGGCGGTTGGAACTCGCGCAGGCCATCACCAGCCCGGACAACCCGCTGACGGCTCGCGTGATGGTGAACCGCGTGTGGCTCGGCCACTTCGGGCACGGGCTGGTGCGCACGCCGTCCGACTTCGGCATTCGCTCCGACCCGCCGACGCACCCCGAACTGCTCGACTACCTCGCGTCGGAACTGGTGAACCCCGACCGTAAGGGAGGGGGTGACGCGAAGCCGTGGAGCATCAAGCGCCTGCACAAGGTCATCATGCTGTCGGCGGTCTACCAGCAGTCGAGCGCGGTGTCGGCTGACCTCTACAAGACCGACCCGGAGAACCGGTTGCTGTCGCACCAGAACCGCCGCCGACTCGACTTCGAGGGCTTGCGCGACTCGCTGCTCGCGGCATCGGGCAAGCTCGACGCCACCCAGGGCGGCAAGCCGGTCGATCTGTTCAAGGCGCCGTTCTCGACGCGCCGCACCGTGTACGGCTTGCTCGACCGCACCAACCTGCCGGGCACGTTCCGCGTGTTCGACGTGGCGAGTCTCGACACGCACAGCCCGCAGCGGTTCCAGACCACCGTGCCGCAGCAGGCGCTGTTCCTGCTCAACAGCCCGTTCGTGCAAGAGCAGGCGAAGGCGCTGGCGTCGCGGAGCGAGGTCGCCGGCGCGATGGGTGTGCCGGCGAAGGTGACCGCGCTGTACCGCGTGGCGCTGGGCCGCAACCCGACGAAGGACGAGGCCGCGCTCGCGGCGGAGTTCGTGACCGACGACGACCCGAAGATCGCGTTCGGGCGCTGGCCGCAACTCGCGCAGGTGCTGTTGCTGAGTAACGAGTTTGCGTTCATCGATTAAGGAGGGGCTTATATGTCTGTCGTGACTGCGAAGAAGCTGCTGACGGCGGAAGAGTACGCCAAGCTGCCGGACCCAATCGACGGCTCGAAACAGGAACTCGTTCGCGGGGAGGTCGTCACCGTCATGGCCGCGCCTAGCTTTAAACACGGCGTCGTGCAACTCAACGTCGGGATGGCACTGAAGATGTTCGCGAGGGCGAACAACCTCGGCCGCGTCACGGTCGAGAGCGGCCTTATCACCGAGGAAGACCCGGACACCGTGCGCGGGCCAGACGTGGCGTTCTGGAGCTTTGAGCGACTGCCGGCCGACCAGACGCCGGACGTGTACGCTGGTGTTGCGGCCGACTTGTGCGTAGAAGTGAAGTCGCCGAGCAACACGCCCGCGAAGGCGACCAAGAAGATCGCCGAATACTTCGCGTGCGGCGTGCGGATGGTGTGGATCGCCGACCCCGACGAGCGCACGGTCACCGTTTACACGAAGCCCGGCGATGGCCGCGTCCTCTGGGATGACGCGACCATCACTGGCGAAGGCGTGCTA
Organism: Gemmataceae bacterium; assembly: GCA_947490035.1. GTDB lineage: Bacteria > Planctomycetota > Planctomycetia > Gemmatales > Gemmataceae > Gemmata. The sequence continues at coordinate 1,453 of CANLGS010000090.1, read as the reverse complement.
CCCGGCTTCACCTGCCCGGTGTCCGAATTCTTTTCGTGACCGCTGTTGGAGATCGGTTCATGCTTCCTTTCGCAATGTCTCGCCGCGAGATGCTGACCCGTTGCGGCGTCGGCATGGGCATGCTCGGCCTCACGCAGCTCATGGGCGATTCCGGGCTGTTAGCGGCCGACGCGCTCAACCCGCTCGCGCCCAAGAAGCCGCACTTCGCGGGCAAGGCCAAGCGCGTCATCCACATCTTCGCCAACGGCGGGCCGTCGCAGATCGACACGTTCGACCCGAAGCCGGAACTGGCGAAGTACGCGGGCAAGCCGCTCCCGGCCGCGAACCTGCGCACCGAGCGCCGCACGGGCGCCGCGTTCCCGTCGCCGTTCAAGTTCCAGAAGTACGGCAAGAGCGGACTTGAGATCAGCGAGTTGTTCGCCAACACCGCGAAGCACGCGGACGACATCTGCGTCATCCGCTCGATGCACGCGGACGTGCCTAACCATGAGCCGTCGTTCCTGCTGATGAACTGCGGCGAACCGCGGCAGATTCGCCCCAGCATGGGAAGCTGGGTCACTTACGGGCTGGGCACGGAGAACCAGAACCTGCCGGGGTTCGTCGCGATGTGCCCCGGCGGCTACCCGCTGCAAGAGAATCAGAACTGGCAGTCCGGGTTCCTGCCGGGCGTGTTCCAGGGCACTTACGTTGACTCGAAACACACCGACGTGGAGAAGCTCGTCGAGTTCGTGAAGAACAAATCGACCTCGAAGGTCGATCAGCGCAAGCAACTCGACCTGCTCGCGAAGCTCAACGGCATGCACCAGGATTCGCGGCCCAACGACCCGCAGTTGGAGGCGCGGATTCAGTCGTTCGAGTTAGCGTCGCGAATGCAGACGGAAGCGAGCGACGCGTTCGACGTGACGAAGGAACCGAAGCACATCCTCGACGCTTACGGTCCCGGCGAGCAGGCGCGAAGCCTCTTGCTCGCGCGCCGGTTGGTGGAACGCGGCGTGCGGTTCGTGCAGGTGAGCCACGGGCCGGTGCAGCCGTGGGACAGTCACGACGATCTGGAAATCAACCACAAGCGGCTCGCGGGCCAGGTCGATAAGGCCATCGCCGCGCTGATCGCGGACCTGAAGCGCCTGGGGCTGTTCGACAGCACGCTGATCCTGTGGGGCGGCGAGTTCGGCCGCACGCCGGTTGTGGAGTTGCCGACGCCCGGCTCGAACGCGGGGAAGATCAACGGCCGCGACCACAACCACTGGGGCTTCTCGGTGTGGCTGGCCGGCGGTGGCGTGAAGGGCGGGCAGGCGGTGGGCGCGACCGACGAGTTCGGCTTCAAGGCCGTGGAGAAGCCGGTTCACGTTCACGACCTGCACGCGACGATGCTCCACCTACTCGGCTTCGACCACGAGAAGTTCACGTACCGATATGCCGGCCGCGACTTCCGGCTCACCGACGTTAAGGGAGT